>JAZSBL010000024.1:0-62342 GCA_045602385.1 Eubacteriales bacterium
CATCTTAAATGACCTCCTTTGTTGTTTTTATTGTGCAGTTGGTAGCCGCACTCTCATTATACAACAAAGGAGTTTTTTTGTCATTATCAACTATGCAATCCTTACCGAACCACGCGTCTAACGCGTGGTTTTACTATACAAAAAACAGCCCACTGTTCGGTGGGCTGTTTATATTTTTTCAATGAAAACATTTGCCTCTTCTCTGCTTTTGAAGATGACTATTGTTTTATTTTCTTTGTACCTTTCTATTAGCTCGTATATAATTGGCAAATTCTTTTTCGGAAAGCTCTCAATTTCAGCCTTGAATTTTGGATCAAGCTCGACGTCCATCCACGGCATGTCATATCCTTCCTTTCCCAAGCGCTTGGTTGCTCCCTCAAGACAGATATTTATGGGTAGATCAAACAGAAATATTGTATCTGCTGCTTTGATCCTTTTTTCAATTGTTCTTTGATAGTTGCCATCGATTATAAACGAATCGAGGGCGAGGATTTCATCGAGCTGAGTATCAAAAGCATCTCTTGAAATATGCATTTTATCCGGCTTATGCCAGATAGCGTCGAGGTAATATAGGGGATAATTCGTTTTATCCCGTAATATTTTGGCAAAGGTTGTTTTTCCACTACCCGGACAACCGATTACTATTATTTTTTTCATTTTAAATAAATCTGACAAGATCATCAATGTTCTTCCGCTTTTTTGAGCGAAGCTTGTCGTCAGGCTTTGGGTAGCCTAATGTTATAACAAGTCGTACGGTTTCTTCAAGACTGCAAATTTCGCGTATTTTTGCATCGTCAAACCATCCAAGGATACATGAGCCAAGCCCTTGTGCCGCAGCTTCCGCAGTGATATAGGAAGCGACGATGCCAATATCAATTGAACGGTAATCATTGTTTTTAACTTTGGCGCCAAATGCGGCAGATTTAACGTAAGGCTGCTCTGAGATCACAAGAAGGACCGGCGCTTCGGAGGCAAATTTATTCATGCCGAGCCCCTGCGTTGCCTTGGCCACATTTTTTGCGCTCTCTCCCCGGCAGACTGTTATTTTATAGGGTTGGCCGTTGCAGGCTGAGGGAGCAAGTCGCGCACAATCAAGAATTTGTACGAGCTTTTCTTGTTCCACTTCACGCTCCGGATCGTAATTTCTACAGGATTGTCTGTTTTCGGCGATTTCTGTAAAATTCATTGCCCTTATTTCCCTTCAATCTATATTTTCTATGGCGACGGTCAGTCCTTTGATTATATTTTCAAGGCTCATTGACGGGTCTTTGTTTTGCTCGGTACAATACGGAATATGTATGAAGCCTACGCGTGTCTTAGTATCGCTGAAATGATGGAGCAAGGTAAATAAGACATCGTTGCATACATACGCTCCCGCTGAATATGAAACGTTTGCGGGGATGCCGGCTGCCTTAACCGAGTCTGCCATTTTTCTAACAGGCAGGGTCGAAAAATATGCTTTTGGTGCATTTTCAGCTATTGTTTCATCGATTGGCTTATTTGATTTATTATCGGGAATTGATGCGTGCCTCAGATTGATGGCGACAAGCTCCGGAGTGATGGCATCTCTGCCGCCTGCCTGTCCTACCGATATGATAACATCGGGCATTATTTCTTTTGCAACATCAAGCACACGTTTTGCCGCTTTTCCAAAAACAACAGGGATCAAAAGCTTGTTAAGCTTGTATTCGCCAATTATATCGGGCAGTTCTGAGACAGCTTCCCATGAGGGGTTGATGCACTCTCCTCCAAAGGGCTCAAATCCTGTTATCAATAGTTTCTTCATGTTTTCACCTCGCCCATATTCTTTCTTGATTATATCAAATTAAATCACGCATGTCAAGAAATAAAATATAACACGGGCATGAAGGTATATGACCGTTCTGCCCGTGTTTATTATATCAAATTATTAAATGTTCTTTTTTGCCTCGCGCATTGCCATAATACGGTTCATCTCGTTATAAACGATCATATAGCCCTCGTCAACTCCCATACCGGGCTTTGCAAGGATCTGATCGGGCTTTGTAGCCATTGCGCAATGAACACAAACCTGCGCGGAACGGTCTGTCTCGTTACATGTACCGCCCTGATATGCGCCGATTCCCTTTTCCTTACAGTAAAGAACCGCTTCGATGGTATTATTGATACCGCCAAGGTCGGGAGTCTTGATCTGTATCATATGGCCCGCCTTATTGTCGGCAAAGAGCTTGATATCCTCAAGAGTATTGCACCACTCGTCCGCAACAAGCTCAACATCGCATCCGCGGCGGTCAAGCTCTGCGGTAAGGCCTGCAAGTGCTTCTATCTGCTCTTCTCTTGTGCTATCGCAGTCCATCGGACCCTCAATGCGGATCTTGAAGGGCTTTGCGATCTCGCCGAGCTTCTCGATGTAGTCTGCCATTGCTGTGTAGTTCTTGTTGCCGAATATTACGCCAATCGTTCCGTATACGTCCATATGCATAACGGGCATGTACTCTGCGTATGCGCGATTCTCAAGAATACGGTCGCGCAACCATGCAACATAGTCTGCAAGAAGCTCGCCATTTCGGCCAAGCTTTGTATCAACATGGTTTATAAGCGCGTGAGGCAGAACCTGTGCGCCCTTAATGATCATCTTATCGGAGTTTGTATATCTGTCATCACCCGACTGTGTAAAGATCGGGATAGGATTCTCGGATACAGTGCATCCGTATTCATCTGCAACGACCTCGCACATCATTCTACCCGTTGCTCTTGCAACAGCATCAAGAATAGCCTGAGATACACCGTAACGGATAGCGGTGTGGAGGCGCTTGCCTTCGACCTGAATTGCCTCCATCTCCTTGCAAAGGCCTCTGAAATCGTTTGCCTCACGGCCAACGAGAACAGGCTTGATATACTGCTCGATTACGGGGATAAATTCCTCTGCAAGGAAAAGCGGATCTCTTCCGCCCGCTCCGGAATACTGTACAGCGGCACAGTCGCCGTATGCTATCTGACCGTCCTCAAGAACGATCATAACAGAAATGGACTCGCCCGCCTGGCGAACTGCACGGAAACGCTCCGTTATGGGTTGACCGATATAGAACATACCGTCATGCTTTGCGCCTGCCTTGATTGCTCTCTGGTCATCGAAATAGAAGCCGGTTCTTCCGGCAGAACATACAACGTTAACTATTTTCATTTTTATGTACCTCTGAATATTAATACTTGGGGCGTCCTACAAGTTTGCCCTTGCCGATTGCGTAAACGTCATCAACTACCATCTGGAAGCTTGCCTGGCGTTTTTCTGCCTTAGCTCTTTCCTCGATCTTTTCCTTGTGGAAGTCAAGAAGCTCCTTGGAGAAAGGAAGATGTCCCGGCTCAAGAATACGTACTGCACCGTTGTTATCACGGCAAGGAAGCATAAGTCCTGCGTTTGCACGGCAAGGCGCGAAAGGAACGTCAAGAACGCCCGCCTCAACACCGCGGCATACGCCAAGGGCGATGTCGCCGTTACCAAGCTCAAAGCACTTATCAACGATAGCCCTTGTTTCCTGACGGATTATTTCCTTTTCCGCATCAAGAGCAGTATCCTTCAATTCCTGATCATAAAGCATGTTAACTACCTGCTTTGTGCAACGGAGTCCCTCTGCGTTAGCTTCCATTGTGGGAATACCAACCGCCTCGTGAGGAGTCTTAACGATAACCTTGGTTGCCTTGGAAAGAGCCGCGATAACGCTACCGAAGGAAATAACGCCGAATGCCATAGCTTCATCTGCGGGGAATCCGCCCATCCACTGGTGGAGAACGGTTGTAACCTGCACGTCATTGTATCCGTATTTGTGAAGATACTCCTCGGTAAGCTCCTCAAGAGTTCTGATAGCGGCAACGTCCTGAACAAGGTTTCCGCACTGGCCGTAGCCGACGGTAATATTCTTAACACCCTGCTCTGCCGCCAGAAGTGCCTCGATTACAGCTGCTGCATGCGAGATGCAAGGAGGAACGAGAGTTCCTGTAAGAGGACCGAAGGGCTCACGGTTAATAGATACACCCATTTCCTCGTAGATACCTACAAGGCGGTCTGTGTACTGCCAGTCACGGATGGTACGCTCCATGGGTATGTTTTTACAATAAGGAAGGTTATATGAAATACCGCCGCCCTCATAGCTGGAAAATCCACCTGCAAGTGTGATCTCTGTAAGAAGTCTTGCGTCGGGTGTTCCGTGACGGACCTGCATAGGAACATTTACACTCTCAATTACCTGACGGCACTTTGCAACACCGTGGTTAACCGCGGGGAAGCCATTGAGCATTGCTCTGCCAAGACGAATAGACTCGGAAATGCCGTTTTCAGCCTCCTCGTGTCTATTCTGACGTGTGTAGCTGTCAATCGTAGAAGGAAGAAGGTCTGCTTCGCCGTACTGTTCAAGGTACTGCATAAGCTTAATGTGCTCCTCGAGAACAGGAACACCTGCGCGGGGCTGCACCAGGGTGCGTCTGTCACGCTTTGCGTCCAAAAGCTTCTTTGAGAACTGTCTGTTCTCGGGCATAGCTTTATGGTACGCAACGGCTTCCTCAAGATCTACGTCCTTACCTGTAGGCCACTGAGCGAGGACTTCCTTGCGCTGGTTATAAAATTGATCGTTATCTAGACGCTTATTCTGAATATCCATGGAATTCAAGCTCCTTTTTCATTATTCTTAGTGCGGCATCGGGATAATAGGATGAAAGCAATCCCATTGCTGCAAGTATGTATGTTCTGTCTACCCAGACGTTCGCCTGTCGCGGGCGAAGCGATTCGGGCTGTGTTGGTGAATATAGCGCATGCGCGGCTATTTCTTCTGTCTTTTCGGTATGTATAAGGCTACCGCCCGTAACAACTATTTCCTTTACCTTTGTAAGGTTCTTTCCCTCTTGAACGAAGGTTTGTCCCATCATGGTATAGGTTTCGTAGATGCTGCCTGCGTGGCGTCTCACTGCCTCCTCGATCGCACACGATGCGAGTGCGTAATCAAGCGCGACAAGCTCGGGATCTCCGTCGGGCGTTTTATCCTTGTTTTCTTTTAAAAATTCAACGAGTTCAAGAACGCGTTCCTCGGTAAGACCGGAAAGCTTTGAGATTTTTCGTGGCGTTGCTACGTCGACAATGCCTTGGATGCTATATCGCATTCCAATATCACCCTCAACCGTTCGCTTTGCGTATGGCTCGGGAAGTCCCTTGTACACGGTATTCATATGCTCGGGCATGCCGTCGGCAATTGAGTAAACGTCGGTGGTTGCGCCGCCAACGTCAACTGCTACAAGATCTCCTATCCCATGCTCGTTTTCAGTTCCCTTAGAGAGAAGCTCCATTGCCTGCAATACTGCGGCAGGAGTAGGCATCATAATATCGGATAAAAGCTCCGCAGCACGGCTTAGACCTTTTGCCTGAATGATACGATTGAGGAATATTTCCCTTATCTTTTTCTGAGTAGGCTCTATTTCAAGCTTGCCGAATTTCGGCATTACGTTTGGACATACGTGTGTTTCAAAGCCTGACAAGATACGTTCGCATTCTCTTGCTGCGTTTCTGTTGCCTGCAATGACGATTGGGAAATTAGGATTCATCCCGGCTATCATTTTTGCATTATGAAGTATACATTCGGTGTTTCCACCGTCTGTGCCTCCAACAAGCAAGAAGATATCGGGGTTAAGCTTTTTTATATCCTCAATATCATCCTCAGTAAGCTGGAACGCATAAATTCCAACGACCTTTGCTCCCGCACCTAAGCTTGCGAGTTTTGCGGCTTCTCCCGTTAACTCCGGAACGAGACCGCTTGTGACCATTCTAAGGCCGCCTGCGGCGGACGAGCAAGCATAGCACGCTTCATACTCAAGCTTGCCAAGCTTGTTTTCAAGAATTTTCATTCCGTTGGTTAAGCCGTCATTAATATCGGTCTCGATCGTTGTGAACGATGAAGCTGTACCGAGTATTTGCTCCCCTTCAACGTCAACTGCTGTAAGCTTTGTATACGTACTTCCAAAATCTATCAGTAGAATGTTTTTCACTGGCAATTACCGTCAGTCGTCAAGCAATTCGTGGAGCGCCTGAATAGTAGTTTCGGGAGAGGTTCCGGGGGGGAATGCGCGATCAAACCCCATTGCTTTGAATCTCTGCTCTACATCCTCAAATTTCTGCTTACCGATAACTATGTTACCGCCAACCACCAGCGGAATGCCCTTAAGACCTGCTTCGTCGCACTTCTCTCTGAGGCCTCGGCAGTCAAGCTCACCCTGTCCGTAGAGTGAAGAAACGACAATCGCATCTGCGTTTGATTCGATTGCAGCGGCGATGTACTCCTCCTGAGAAACCATTACGCCGAGGTTGACAACGTCAAAGCCTGCCTGTGTGAATGCATGGTAAAGTATCTTATTACCTACCGCGTGAACGTCAGCACCGATTACTCCGATAACCAGCACTTTTTTCTTCTTTTCAATCATAATTTACCCCTTTATGTCTAACAAAAATGGTTTCAGTTTTTAATTAGTTATTCTTGCACTTTTCAAGATAGCTTGCTCTTCCCGTTTCATACAGATTATTTCCGTAGGAATCTATGATTACGATGGCGGGAAAATCAACGACCTCGAGACGGCGGATCGCCTCCGCACCGAGATCCTCGTATGCAACGATCTCGGCCTTTTTAATACAGTTGGAAAGCAATGCTCCGCAACCGCCGATGGCGCCGAAATAAACAGCGCCGTGTTCCTTCATCGCTGCTATTACCTCAGGACCTCTTTTTCCCTTGCCGATCATACCCGTCAGCCCCTTTGCGATAAGCGTAGGACTATAGGCATCCATACGGTAGGAGGTTGTTGGTCCTGCGGACCCTATTGCCTGTCCGGGCTTTGCGGGAGTAGGTCCAACAAAGTAGATTATACTGTCCTTTATATCGAAAGGAAGCTCCTCTCCCTTTTCGACAAGTTCACAAAGTCTTTTATGGGCTGCATCTCTTGCGGTGTAAATGACGCCTGATATAAGGCAACTGTCGCCCGCCTTTAATTCTCTCGCGTCTGCAACGGTAAGGGGGGTCTGAATCTTAATTTCCATATCAGATCACCTCCGTCTTATGTCTTGTTACGTGGCAGTTGATATTAACCGCAACAGGCAAGCCTGCAATGTGTGTCGGGAATTTTTCAATATTAACTGCAAGCGCCGTTGTTCTTCCGCCGAAGCCTTGAGGTCCTATACCGAGAGAATTTATCTTCTCAAGAAGTTTTACCTCAAGTTCTGCATAGTAAGGATCTTCATTTGGCACATCAACGGGACGAAGAAGTGCTTTCTTTGCAAGGTATGCTGCCTTGTCAAAAGTACCGCCGATGCCTACCCCGACTACGATAGGAGGACAAGGATTCGGGCCTGCCTCCTCGACCGTCTTACAGACAAAGTCGATCACACCGTCCACACCGTCAGAAGGTCGGAGCATGGCAATCTTACTCATGTTTTCGCTGCCAAAGCCCTTGGGAGCAACCGTGACGGTTACCTTATCACCCGGAACGATATCATAGTAGATCATGGCCGGGGTGTTATCGCCTGTATTCACTCTGTTGAGCGGATCGCGGACAACACTCTTACGGAGATATCCCTCCGAATATCCAAGTCGAACACCCTCGTTTACTGCGTCTGATACATTGCCATTGATATGGACGTCCTGTCCTATCTCGAGGAATACGCAGGCGACGCCTGTGTCCTGACAAACAGGTTGATCTCTTTTGTCCGATATCTCAAAATTTTCAATTATTCTTTCAAGGATCTCCTTAGCCTGCGGCCAATCCTCTTTTTCGTATGAGGCTTTTATACAGCTCTTAACATCACAGCTTAAGTGACAGTTTGCCTCGATACAAAGTTTCTTTACCGCTTCTGTGATAAGCGCAGAATTAATTTCTCTCACTGTATTTTACCTTTATTATGTTACGTTGTAGATGCGATCGAGAAGCTCGCCGTTTCGGCTGATGATATTAGCAACTACCTTATCGCCTTTTACTATCTTCTCGGGCTTGCCGGTAATTCTCTCGGTCTTTTCCTTCAGATCGTGAATGTCGACAACCGGAAGTCCTGCAGCCGAAAGTCTTTCCTTCAGGTCTTCTCTTCTCGGGTTTACTGCAATACCACCCTGCGTTACAAGAACGTCAATGTCCTTGCCCGGCGTTGAAATGCAATTTACCCTGTCTGTTACGATAGGAAGCCTTGCGCGGAACATGGGAGCGATTATCATTGAAAGCTTTGCTCCTGCAGCAGTGTCACTGTGTCCGCCCGATCCGCCCATGATATAGCCGTTAGAATCGGTATGAACATTTACGTTAAAGTCTGTATCTATCTCAGTTGCACCAAGAATAACGACGTCAAGATTGTCTACCGCCGCCCCTCGACCGAGCGTTGAGGCATATTGCAATGAAGATATCTCACAGTGTCGGGGATCGTTTTTGATCGATTCTACCGCGGCAAGATCAAAGCACTGTACGTCAAGGAGATTGCGGAAGCATCCTGCTTGAAGCATATCTACAAGATAGCCCGTAATACCGCCAAGGCCAAAGCTTCCCTGGATATTCTCGCGGAGCATTATCTCTTTTAAGAATTTGGAAACTGCGAGTGATGCGCCTCCGGCTCCTGTCTGGAATGAAAATCCGTCCTTCAAAAGTCCTGACGCCTCAATCACCTTTGCGGCATGAGATGCCATTACAAGTCCAACGGGGTCACGTGTTATTCTTGTGGTTCCCGAAACGATACCCTTAGGATCGCCGATGCTGTCAACCGAAACGACATAGTCAATGAAGTTCTCGGAGATCGACCAATCCTGCATGGGGTAAGGAACGAGGTTGTCCGTTATAACTACTACTTTTTTTGCATACATTGCATCCGGGAATGCATAACCGAGACTTCCGCATGCAGATTTACCGTATTTGCCGGAGCAATTGCCCATGGTATCTGCAGTCGGCGCGGCTATAAAAGCCACGTCAATAGGTGTTCTTCCGAGCGCTATGTCGGTAGGACGGCCGCCGTGTGTACGGAACTCGATGGGTTTTCCAAGTATACCCTCAGAAAAATGCTTTCCAAGTCCTGCTGAAATGTAGTTTGCGGCAATACCTGCTACTGTGCCGTTCTTAATATGTTCGACAAGTGGCATGTGAACGTCAAAAAGCGAGCTGGCGTTAACGTTGATGTCACGAAGTCCAAGCGAGGCTATCTCAGCCATTACCATGTTCAAAACATAGTCTCCGTTACGGAGATGGTGGTGGAAGGATACTGTCATACCGCTTTTAAGTCCGGACAGTTCAATTGCCTCTCGAATACTTTTTACGGTCTTATTCATTATTTCTCCTCCCTTGCAAGTCCGAGCGCCCTTGCCATGGCAACAGTTCTCTCGGCGCGCGCAACTATCGGCGCATCTATCATCTTGCCGCGCAAGGATATTGCGCCCTTGCCCTGTGCCTTTGCCAGATTGATTGCATCAATTACTTCATATGCGTAATCAATTTCTGCTATCGAAGGGCTGAATATGTTATTGATAACCTCGACGTGTCTTGGAGATATGGATGCCTTACCTGTAAATCCAAGGCTCTTTGCAAACATTGTGTCGGACACGATTCCATCGTCGTCATTGACGTCTGTGAACGGTGTGTCGTAAACATCTACTCCTGCGGCTCTCGCTGCCACAACAAGTCGGGTTCTTGCGTATTCGATCTCCTTGCCCTCCTTGGTTCGCTTGCACTGAAGATCCGCGGTGAGGTCCTCGCCGCCAAGGAAAAGCGCGCGCACGCGCTGACTTGACGCGATGGAGAAGGAATTTTCCACGCCGAGCGCGGTTTCTATCAGGGGCATTATGCCTACTGTACCAATCTCAATGCCCTGTCTTGCTTCTACCTCTCCCATATAATCCGACACTGTTTTGACATCAGCGGCAGAGGCCGTTTTGGGAAGAAGAATAAGGCTTGGTCTTTCGGGGAGTATAGCATCTATATCAGCCTTCCAATAAGGTGTATCAACAGAGTTTATACGTACAATTACCTCGCAGACCGAAAGGTCGGTATATCTCATTGTATTACGGACAAGTATTCTTGCCGCATCCTTTTCTGCGGGCGAAACAGCATCCTCAAGGTCGAATATAACCGCGTCTGCCATTAATGTAGCCGCGTTTATAAGCATATTGGGGTTGTTACCCGGTAAAAACAACATACTGCGTCTCATGAGTTATTCCCCCTTTGCACGCAAGATGGCGGTCTCCACTCTCGCGCGTATTACGCATTCAAGAGCACCGCGATCAACAATACGAACCGATGCGGCTCTTACATCATTTTCGTCCAGTACTTCCTTGACTGCACTTTTTATCTTTTCTCCAAACTGTTTAGCGACAACAGATTCGACAGAAATAGTAATGCCGCTTTTGGCAGGCTCGATCTCGACATAGGTGTCACTGGATTCGAGCGTGCCTGCAGATGCAGACTTCAAAATATCCATTATTACAAGCTCCTTTTTAGAACTTATTTGTTTGGGCTGTCTTATATGTTTTGTACACTTTTAGACACAATCTCCCAATATTTGATTATACACCCTATACTCTTTTTTTTCAAGTAGTTTCAAAAACTTTTTAAAATTGCTTCCATTTTTTAAATAAATGTTGTATAATAAGTTAAGATATCTTTATAGGGGGATTTATGTATAGTGAAATAGTCTCACGTCTGTCGGATTCAAAGCGAATCAAGTGGGAGCGCTTCATTTCAAAAATGGGGCTTGTTTCCGATTCACTTATTGACAAAACCGTTCTTGTATGGAACGGAGATGATATTATAGCGACAGGCTCAAGGTACGATAACATATTAAAGCTAATTGCGGTTGATCCTCTCTATCAAGGAGAGGACCTTACCTCAACTGTAGTAACCGCCCTGCGCCGAGATGCGTTTGAAAACGGGTATCGCAGTCTGTTTTTATACACCAAGCCGCAAAACGAGCCCGTTTTCTCTTCTCTCTTTTTTCATCTGATAGCCAGAACAGAGAGCGTTCTTTTGCTTGAGGATAAGAAGGACGGTATCGGGCAATTTATTGCGAGCTTACCTAAAGCAGACGCATGCGGTAAGATAGGTACGGTGGTTATGAACTGCAATCCCTTTACTCTTGGGCATCAATATCTTATTGAGCATGCGGCAAGCGAATGCGAGCATCTGTACATTTTTATTCTTTCAGAAGACAAGAGTCTTTTCCCTGCCGCAGATAGGATGGAAATGGTAAGACTTGGAACAAGTCATATTAGTAACGTTTCCGTATTACCTACGGGGCCTTATCTTATTTCCTCTGCCACCTTCCCAACATATTTTCTGAAGGATCGCGATAAGGCGGCCGAGGTACAGTGCAGACTTGATATAGAAATCTTTGCAAGGTATTTTGTCCCTGCCTTTGGTATTACCCACAGGTACGTTGGTAGCGAGCCGCTTTCCGCACTAACGTCCGAGTATAATCATGCATTGGCAGAACGCCTGCCCATCGAAGGTGTTGAGCTTATAGAAATTCAACGCAAGGAATACAACGGCTCTCCAATCAGCGCAAGCGCAGTAAGAACGCTCATCGCGGAAAAGAATTTTGAAGAGCTGAGGACTCTTTTACCTCAAACGACAATAGACTACATCAGTAAAAATGGATTTATAAAATAGGAGGAACTTATGCAGGAACGTCTGGACTCCCATATAATCAGCAGTTATTTTGCGCCCAGGGGACACAAAAGAATGTACTCACTCGGTCAGCATCTTGCCCAGATATATCTTTCACCGTTCGACAAGCTTATCGGAATCATTGGTGATGCGGGCGCGGGAAAAAGCGCGCTTATTCGCGGTATGTTCCCGGGCCTTGAATTAACAAATGATGATGACGGCGTATATGTGCGTCCGTTGCCATTGCTTGATATTGATTCAGGCTCACACTTCTTTTCCCATCACACCTATCACGTTGATATACGTTTTGAGAACGGCTTTACTCAGATGAGCGTTCTTGCAGATGCTATAAATGAGGCGCTTAGTATGGGCAAACGAGTTATTGTTGAACATTTTGAACTTATCTACCCATTGCTTGGATACAACGCAAATCTCTTGATAGGCGCAGGTGAGCAGATCCTGATTACAAGACCCAACCTATTCGGTCCTGAGCCCGATGAGATCAAGAAGGTAGTATATGACTCTCTCCCCTATCGACTGATGGCTCATACCGCGGAGGATCTTTGCGAATACTGTATGCCACAGGAGGATTATGCGCGTTGCGGACACTCTGACATAAAGCATGGATTTATTATTACATTCCCCCAAAACATGCCGAGCTTTGATATTGCTGACCTTGAAGCAAAGGTAAAAGATATGATCAAGCGTGATCTTACAGTAGCATATCATGATCCGGAGCACATCTGCATTGGAGATATTGTTCACCCCTGCACCGGCCCCAGAATCCACGTATCAAGCACGGGAATGATAAAGGACTTCCATTTGCTCAATCAGTTTGTTTACGATCGCATGTCTAACTCATATCTGCTTGTTGGATACGTAGGTCATGACCCTTCTTTCCTCAAGGAATTACCAATACTTAAGAGCAAACAATACGATAAAATGCTTTAATGCATAAGGAGATTTCAATGACCGAGATTTCGCTGTCCGATATTCTTTTGGCACGTGAAGAGCGCGTCAGATTACAAAAAGAGATAATTGCGCGCTATCAGTGCCCCATAATATCCTTTACCATGAATATAGCCGGACCGCAAAAAAGTTCGGCATTGATACAGCGTGCGTTTAACATAGGAATAGAGCATCTCAATAGCTCGATTTGCAGTGAAGATATTTTATACAAGCATGTCGATTCTTTAAATCCTACAGGGCCGCTTGCAATATTTTCTATCAGAAATACTCCTCACGTAATAAAGGACATTTGTATTCAGGCGGAAGAAGAAACGGCTATTGGCAGGCTGTTTGATATGGATGTTATTGACGTTTCATTCAATAAGATTTCTCGCGATGGTGAGCGGTCATGTATTGTTTGCGGCGCCCTTGGAAAAACTTGCGCCGCCGGTAGGTTACACCCTGTTGACGAGATAGTTTCGAGGATGAATCAACTCATGTCAAGAGGGGTACTTGAGTATGATGCGAGACGGTTTTCTCTGCTCGTTAAGAATTGTCTGATAAAGGAAGTTAGGACTACCCCCAAGCCCGGACTTGTGGATCTCAGAAATAACGGTAGCCACAAGGATATGACCCCCGAGACCTTTGAACGCAGCGCCATATCCCTTCTCAATTACTTTAAAGAGTGTTTTATCATTGGAAATCGCTACAATGGGGGCGATTATGAAGAATTATTTTTTGAATTGAGAAGCGCGGGAGTTGACGCCGAAAGGGCTATGTATCAGGCCACGGGCGGAGTCAATACGCACAAGGGAGTGATATTTTCCTTTGGCATAATCTGCGGTGCGTTGGGTTATTTATGGACGCCCGAACGTCCAATTCCCGAAACAGAAGCTATATTAGAGGTTGCAGGCATGATTGCAAGACAATCCGTAACGGCCGACCTTGAGAATCCCACAGGCAATACCGCAGGCGAACGAATATACATATCAGAGGGTGTAACCGGAATCAGAGGAGAGGCTTCGTCGGGATTTAAGTCGGTATACGCCATTTCGCTTCCCGTTTACCGCAACCTTCTTAATGAAGGACTCTCGGAAAATGAAGCAGGGGCGATTGCACTGTTATATCTTATAGCTAACATAGATGATACGGCAATTTTTAACCGCGGTGGAATTGATGGACTGTATTTCGCCAAGGAACAGGCCCAAAGCTTGCTAAAAAAAGAAAAAAAGCCCACCATGACGAGCATAGAGGCCTTGGATGATACCTTTATTCAAAAAAATCTGTCTGCGGGCGGTGCGGCAGACCTACTTGCGCTTACATATTTCTTATATGAAATCGAAAAAATTCGCGACGAGCAGAATTAATGCTCGCCGCGATTCTTTTTTGCAAGCTCCGAAACTTCGCGGAGCTTTTTTCTGACGTGCTCTGCTCCGCCCTCTGAGTGAGGGATAGTACAGTTAGAGCAGTCCTTGATTCCGTTTAATATGTATACAAAATTGCCGCCGCATTTATCACCAAGGGCATAGAGCGGACAATGGCAGAACATGCAATTAAAATAGTCACCCGACATTTTATGGCAGGGGAAATATTCACATTCGTCGTTTTTGAAATAGCTTGAATTATTTTTCATGCCGCACCTCGATTAACTGTCTTCTACAACATTATAGCACTTACAGATCAGAAATTCAAGTAAAATTTTAAAAACAACCAAAATGTATAACATTCTGGTTGTTTTCAAAATATATTAAATTATTCTGTTTGTTGGAATTATTCTCCCGGTGCCTCGTTTGTAAACATAGTTTTCCAAAGCTTTAGGCTTGATGGCTTTCCAATAGCCGTTTCCTTGTCACCGAGCACAAGCGCTTTCTTGCCCCCAGACTGCCAATCAACATAATCCTGTATGTTGGGATTTCCCGTTTTGGCGAATGCACAAAGTCTATTGACCATTTCTTCAGAGAGCTTCACGTCTTTTTCTGTAAAGGGCCTCCAGCAGTTTTCAAGTGTTCCGAACCAATACCACAGGTCCGCGGAATGCCATGCTCCGTGATCGTCTCCCGGCAGCTGACGCTCAAAGAACCAAAGATATGCGGGTGATTGCTGCTTATTGCACCATTTTTTTGCCATCGAATAAAGAAGAGGTGGCATCATATCCTCACTGGTTGTTCCAATAAGATATGGGATCTTATGCTGCTTTTCTTGTGCAAGCATCTCGTGTCCCGCTCCGACTACAAGCTCGCCGTCAATACAGGGAGAGCATCCGCCTCCGATCGCAGCCTTCCTATTTTCTTGCCAAACCGCAAAAAGCTTATCTACGGGGACTTTTTTAAACTCATCTATTGTATTGGCGCCGCACTTTTCCATGATCATTTTCCAAAAATCATAATATTTATCGGGTGCCGATGCAGTCAGGGCTTTTATAACACCGCCGCCACTTGACATTACTGCCTTTTGGAACTGACCGTGTGACAACGGCGAAAGGCAATGCTGCTGAACACTCATTGCTCCCGCGCTCTGGCCCATTATTGTAATATTATCGGGATCGCCGCCAAAAGCTTCTATATTATGCTTAACCCAATTTATAGCTGTAAGTTGATCATAAAGGCCGTAGTTTCCTGTTTTGCCCGACTCTTCCTTGAGTTCCGGCAAAACCGCAAAACCAAGCGGGCCAAGTCGATAATTAATCGTAACGCCAATAACACCCTTTTGAGGCCATACAGGTTCGTCAAAATGCTTTTCATGTGCGCATCCACCTGTAAAACCTCCGCCGTGTATATATACGATAACGGGAAGCTTCCCTGCAGGATTCACAGGAGCGAAAATATTAAGAAACAGGCAATCCTCACTATACCTGTAGGTTGCTCCCTTTCTGAATTCATTATAATAAAAAATCTTTTTGGGCATATCCTCCTCGTTATAAAATGAACGCGGTTGATATGCGCATGCGCCGTATTCGGTTGCGTCGTATACCCCATCCCATTCGGTTACCTCGGTGGGATACTCGAAACGCGCGGCAGTTGCATATCTTATTCCCTTATATGCAACGATACCTTCTTTTTTTGCAGCAATTCCGCGAACGGATCCGCAAGGAGTGTTTACTATATATTCCATAAAACACCTACTCTAATTGACCGGATATGTTTTATTTATCGAATACATTATCGAATACATTTCACGGGGCATACTGTTGCGCACTTGCCGCAGCCCTCACACTTTGTCTGATCAATAACTGCAAGGTTATTATCAAGTGTGATAGCCTCTGCAGGACAGTTCTTTTTACAAAGTCCGCAACCGATACATCCGTTGGAACAAACCTTCTTGGTCATAATTCCCTTATCGTGGTTTGAGCATGTGACTCTGAATTTTGCATCAGCACTGATAAGCTTTACCATTCCCTTGGGGCAAGTCTTTACGCACAGTCCGCAGCCGATACATTTTTCAGGATCGACAACGGCAACGCCGCTTTCTACCGAAATCGCTCCCTGCGGACATGCTTTGGCGCAATCACCGTGCCCAAGACATGCATATGTGCATAATTTATCACCTGAATAGCTCATGTTGGCTATTTTGCAGCTCTTATGTCCTATATAATCATATCTACGTTTAACGGCATCGCAGTTGCCGTTACAGAAGATATAGGCGACCTGCTTTTCAACCTCTTCCGCCTCAACTCCGAGAATGGATGAGATCTGCTTGGCGACCGCATCTCCGCCGGGTGTGCAAAGATTTGTTTTGGTACATGAGCCGTCAGCCAATGCTTTTGCATATCCGTCACAACCACTGTATCCGCACGCGCCGCAGTTAGCTCCTG
Organism: Eubacteriales bacterium; assembly: GCA_045602385.1. GTDB lineage: Bacteria > Bacillota > Clostridia > Oscillospirales > CAG-272 > SVTX01. The sequence continues at coordinate 16,397 of JAZSBL010000024.1, forward strand.
CGAGGCAATCTCGTATCTCTGCCTCTCGTTCATCGGTTTTGACCGAGAAGAAATGTGATGTGATTGTTAGAATTATAGCGCACACTGCCGCAATCCCAAGGCATATAAGTACGGGTATCAATATTTCCATATGTCATTACCCTCCTTTATGCCAAAAGATTTTCAACTATTCCCGCAAATCCATAGAAGGACATTGCAACAATAGAGGCTGCAACGAGCGTTACGGGAAGTCCCTGAAATGCCTTTGCAGGCGCGTTTGCGCTTATTTTGGATCGAACGCCCGCAAACAGAACCATCGCCAGCCAGAAGCCAATTCCAACGCCGAGAGAGGATATCATAGCCTCGACGAAGCCATATCCGTCGGTAATATTATTCAGGGTTACTCCGAGAACGGCGCAGTTTGTTGTTATAAGCGGCAGATATACTCCAAGAGCCTTAAAGAGCGAAGGAATAAACCTTTTAAGCATTATCTCCACAAACTGGACAAGTGTAGCTATGACTAAAATGAATACTATTGTCTGCAAGTATTCAAGTCCGATGGGCTTAAGAAGATACGTATAGATCGGGTATGTAGCCGCAGTTGCCAACATCATTACGAAGGTTACTGCTATACCCATTCCGCTTGCTTGATCAAATTTTTTAGAAACACCCAGGAAGGGGCAAATTCCGAGAAATTGCTGGAGAACGTAGTTGTTTACCAAAACTCCGCCCATGAGAATAAGAATAAGTTCCTTATACATCTGCCTTATCCTCCTTTGCTTCCTCACAATTGCCGGAACATGATTCCTTCATTGCACAGCCTTCGCACGAGAAGGATTTTCTCTTAACTCCGCCTCGCTTTGCAGTCAACGCGTTCATTCCGGCAATCACCAAACCGAATACGAGATATCCACCCGGTGCCTGTATCAAAATCGGAATCTTGAAGCTCTCGAGATAAGGTATAGTTATTCCTGCAAAGCTACCTGCGCCGAGGACCTCTCTGATAGTAGCCATTATAAGAAGAGCTACCAAGAATCCTATTCCCATGCCGAGTCCGTCAAGCGCGGAGTCCGAAACTGTATTCTTTCTTGCATACATCTCTGCCCTTCCGAGAATTATACAGTTTACAACGATAAGCGCAAGATAAACACCGAGCATATCGTAAATTGAGGGTAGATACGCCTGCAAAAGCATCTGCATTGCGGTAACAAAGCTTGCGATAATTACAATGTAGCAAGGTATTCTTACTGTATCGGGAATTATTTTTCTTAATGCAGATATAACGATATTGGAGCATACCAAAACAAGCGTAGCAACAATTCCCATTGAAAATGCCGAGATGACCGACGATGTGGTTGCCAACGTCGGGCAGGTACCCAGCACTAAAATCAGAACGGGGTTTTCCTGAATTATACCCTTAAGGAGGATAGAAATTTTTTTCTTGTCAGACATTATTCGTTACCTCCCTTCAAGATCTCAAATGCAGCGAGAGAATCCGCAATAGCCTTTTGATATCCTTTACTTGTCATGGTAGCGCCCGATATCGCCTCAACTGTGGCATAATCGGACTGTGTTTTTCCGACATATTTTTCGCCAAGCAGACTCTCGGCGCCAAGTGTTTCATTGGATTGGGTAAACTTTGCGCCCGTTATACGTCCCTCGGCATCAACGCCGCAAACGATTATAAGGCCGGTTTTATAGCCGGCAACCTTCGTCCCGAAAACATAGCCGCCGTTAGCGGATCTAAATGCATCGGTTACTGTTTCGGGCAATCCATCTACACCCTCAAGCTTTTCAAACGAACCGCCCTCCGGCATCACTTCAAGGAGAGCGTTTTGGAGCTTCTCTTCTTGATTTGCCTTGATTTGAGGAGCAGTAAAAAGATTGATGACGGCAAGTAAAGATACTACACAGATACAAATCGCCGAAAGAACTATGGTGGGCATCAATTTACTTTTTGACATTTTTGATACCTCCTAGCGGTTTGATTACGTGTATCTTCTCAATATAGGGCGAAAGAATGTTCATGAACAGTATCGCAAAGGATACTCCCTCCGGATAAGATCCCCAGAATCTGATGAGTACGGTAATAACAGCGCAACCGAAGGCGAAAATGACCTTGGCTAATCTGCCCATCGGCGAAGTCACGTAATCGGTAGCCATGAATATCGCTCCGATCAAAAGGCCGCCACCGAGAACCTCGTAAAGTGCAATTATCAGGTCCTGCTTCACGATAAGCGAAAGCACAAAGACTGTACCGACAAATACAACCGGAATATGCCAGCTGATTACTTTCCTGACAAGCAGGTACGCAAGTCCTATAAGTAAGGCGAGGGCGCAGGTTTCACCGATAGCGCCTCCTCTATTACCGAGAAGCATATCTAAAAGCGAGGGGAGAGCCCGGTCACCGCCTGTTTTTATCACCTCAAGAGGTGTTGCGCCGGCAGCAATTTCCGGAGTGGCAAAGACTGTATGCGCCCCGCCAGCAACTGCTCCAAATGCGATTATAAGAAATATTCTTCCGGTGATAGCGGGATTGGCAAAATTCTTACCAAGTCCTCCAAATATGCATTTTACTACTACGATAGCAAAGATTGAGCCGATCATGCATTGCCACAGTTCAACCTTAGTCGAAAGATTCAATGCCAGAAGCAAGCCCGTGACGACTGCGCTGAGGTCGCCAACCGTCTGCTTCTTCTTAGTCAATAGATTAAAGAAAAACTCCGAGAACACCGCGCTTGCAACAGATACGGCAATCATGAGCGCGGCTTTAAAGCCGAACAGAACGACAGAAGCCACGGCTGCCGGTAGAAGCGCGATAATAACATCAAGCATTATTCTGCTTGTCGTCAAACGGGAACGAATGTGTGGGGACGGCGAAACTATTAAATTCTCCATGCTTACATTCCTCCCTTCGCTTTCATTTCTTCTGTATATGCGCGGAATTCTGCCTTGGCGATCTTATTGTTGAGCACCAACGGTCTGCCAGCGGGGCAAACGAACGAGCAGCTTCCGCATTCAACGCACAGCATGATCTTATTCTTTTCGAGCATTCTCATCTTCTCTTCTCTGTCGGTATGCTCCAAGGCATCCGAATAAAGAAGCGGTTTTAAAAGATGGGGACATGCCTCTGCGCATCTGCCGCAATGAATACACGCGGTCTCCTCTTTAAGTTGAACGTCTTTTTTAGAAAGAATAGTGATTGCGCCTGTTGTTTTTGTTATAGGCTCCATGGTCGATGCCACCGCGCTTCCCATCATAGGTCCGCCAAGAAGTATCTTACCTACCTCACCTACGGTTCCTCCGCCAAAGTCGATTATCTCCTGAATAGGCGTGCCTATGGGCGCCTTTATATTATTAGGAGAAGCAACTGCGCTGCCGTCAAGCGTAATACTCTTTCGTACAAGCGGCATGCCTGTTCTGCAGTATTTTGCAAGAACTGCCATAGATGTAATATTCAACACCAGAACGTTGACATCCGACGGAAGCTTACCTTCGGGTACTACACGTCTTACGGTATTGTAAATGAGAACCTTTTCAGCTCCCTGCGGATACCTTTGAGGTAATGCCTTCACGGTAACGCAGTCGAGATCCTTAAAGGTCTCACGCATTTTTTTAATTGCAATAGGCTTATTGCTCTCAATACCTATTATATATTTCTTTATCGCTGGTGCAGTTCTGATCAAAAGCTCGACACCCTCTCTGACATCGTGCGCTCTGTCAATCATTGTTCTCGTATCGCTTGTAATATAAGGCTCGCATTCCGCGCCATTTAATATGACAGTGTCGATAAGGTCTTTACGCAACACGTCAAGCTTAACGGCAAGCGGAAACCCTGCGCCACCAAGGCCGACAACCCCCGATTCACGCGCAGCGGTAATAAGATCATCAAGATTGGATATATCACGGGGACGCACGCTTTCGTGGAATTTGACCTCTCCGTTCCAGTTTATGCGGATAGCCTGTACCTTCCTTCCGTCGGGACGCAAATACTCCTCCATCTTATCCACCGTACCGCAAATGGGAGCATATATTGGCGAGGATACATATCCCGACGCCTCCGCAATCTTCTGCCCGATCTCTACAATGTCGCCCGGCTCAACAATAGGCGCGGCAGGCGCGCCTATATGCTGAAGCATGGGAACTAAGACACTCTTGGGAGTTGGCAGGTCGATTGATGCCAGTGAGGCGGTATTTTTAAAATGAGGTATATGCGTATTTCCTATGTAACGTATTCCAAACATAAAAAAAATAACCTTTCTGAACAAAGTTAATAATTAACGGCTGTTTCTCCGTGCACACATATATAAATTATACAATAATTAATGCTTGTTGTCAAGTTGTATTTTGCACTTTTAACAAGATATTTATGGAAATATAACCACAAATATAAATAATGCGGGGGCAATGCCCCCGCTGTTCATTTTATGAAATTCAATATATCATTCAATACGCCGTTATACGTAAAGTCATAATTCTTTTGCTGATCTTCCAATTTCCGTATCACTTGAATTATAACATTTATCGGTTAGCATGTCAAATATTTTAAGATAAATATCTTGAAAAGCACTTGTCGAAAAATGATATATATGTTATAATTATAATAGCGTAATTTGTAACATAACACGGAGGCAGCATATGAATATACAAGAAAGATTCCTTAAATACGTTTCCTTCCCCACGATGTCCGACGAGAGCTCGGATACGGTTCCCAGCTCCGAAAAACAGCTTGCATTAAGCAAGTATCTTGCAGATGAGCTGACGGCTCTCGGTCTTGAGGATGTTGAGCTTAATGACAAGGGATACCTTTATGCAACACTCCCCACAAATATCGATAAAAAGACAGTTACTCTTGGTCTTATCGCGCACGTCGATACGAGCGACGCCTGCGCAGACTATCCGATCAAGACAAGGATCGTTGAATATACAGGCGAGGATATTTGCCTCAATGATGAACAAAAAATATATCTCTCCGAGAAAGAATATCCCTCTCTCAAGAACTACGTTGGAGATCACCTTATTGTAACCGACGGAACAACTCTTCTCGGCGCGGACGACAAGGCCGGCGTATGCGCCATTGTTTCGGCGATCGAGCGTGTGATCAAGTCTAATGAACCTCACGGAACGATAAAAATCTGCTTCACTCCCGACGAGGAGATCGGCAGAGGTGCAGATCACTTTGACGTTGCTAAATTTAACGCCGATTACGCATACACGGTTGACGGTGGAGCGCTTGGTGAGCTTGAATATGAAAACTTTAATGCCGCAGCGGCTAAGGCAGAATTTAACGGGGTATCCATTCATCCCGGCTCTGCTAAGGATAAAATGAAGAATGCTCAGCTTATGGCTATGTATTTTAATTCCCTTCTTCCCGATGACCAGACCCCCGCGACTACCGAGGGATACGAGGGCTTTTTCCACCTTGTGGGTATGAACGGTGATTGCGAGCATGCGGAGCTTGTATATATCATTCGTGATCATGACAAGGCGAAGTTCAATGAGAAGAAGGAGCTTTTTGAAACAATTGCAGCAAAGGTGAATGATAGATACGGACAGGGGTCGTGTGATGTTTTTGTAAAGGACTCCTACTACAATATGAAGGAGATCATTGACGACCATATGTACACCGTTGAGCGCGCGAAGGCTGCAATGGAAGAGGTTGGCGTTACCCCAGTCGTTGTGCCGATAAGAGGCGGAACTGACGGAGCAAGACTCTCCTTTATGGGTCTTCCTTGCCCGAACATCTGCACGGGCGGAGAGAATTTTCATTCAAGATTTGAATTTCTCTCTGTTGAATCCTTAGAAAAGGTTGTTGACATTGTTGAGAGGCTTATAATAAATACATCAAAGGTGGAAAGATAAATGGCAAAGCTGTACTTCAAATACGGAGCCATGGGCTCATCTAAGACCGCAAACGCTCTTATAACCAAGTTCAATTATGAGGAGCGCGGTATGCGCGTATGGCTTGTAAAGCCTTCTATCGATAACCGAGACGGTGCAAATACCGTTAGATCCAGGATAGGTCTTGCAGAGGAAGCATATCTTGCAATGCCCGACACCGATCTCTATGAGGAATTCTCAAAGCTTGAGGGCTATCATGCGGTTATCACAGACGAGTGTCAGTTCTTCACAAGAGAGCAAATAAATCAGCTCAGACGGATAGTTGACGAGCTCGATATTCCCGTTCTCTGCTTCGGTCTGCGCACGGACTTCTTATCTAACCTTTTCGAGGGCAGCCGCCGTCTGTTCGAAATTGCAGACTCCATAAACGAAATAAAGACTATATGCTCTTGCGGCAATAAGGCGATAATCAATGCGAGAATAGATTCTGACGGAAACACCGTTACCGAAGGTAGTCAGATACTTATCGGTGGAAACGACTCCTATGTTGCGATGTGCCACAAGTGTTGGCAGAAGTCAATCAAGAAATGATTAAAGAATATAACAAAATCGGATTTTTATCCGGAAGCACGCTGAAAATTCTTGCCTGCATCCTAATGGTCATTGATCACGTTGGGCTGGCATTTTTCCCGGGCAAAATCATTTTCAGAATTCTTGGCAGACTTGCATTCCCTATCTTTGCCTTCTTTATTGCGGAAGGAACGAGATACTCAAAGCACAAGGTGCGCAGATTGCTTACAATCTTCGCAATAGGTATTGTGTTTTTTGCCTTCTATTACTTTTACGGTGGAGTAGTATACGGAAATATTTTCCTTACATTTTCCGTGTCTATTTTAATTGATTATTTTCTCTTTGCATGCAAGAAGGCGGCTTTTGATAACCCCAAGAAGATATACTCTGTATTAATGTTTCTGGGGTTTGCGATTACACTTGCCGCAACGTACTATCTATTCAGTGCCATCCGCTTTGAGTACAGATTCGCGGGTATGATGCTTCCTGTGCTTATTAACCTTACCAATTTCCAAGGAATCGAAGCCGATACCCCCTTGAAAAGGCTTGACAATCACATATCAAGGATTATTCTTGCGCTGATCGGATTGATTCTGCTCAGCTTAAACGGAAGCCTTGGAATATTACAGTATTGTTGCTTATTCGCTCTCCTTCCGCTTGCATTCTACAACGGAAAAGTTGGCATCAAGGGCCTGAAATACGGCTTTTACATCTTCTACCCCGCACATCTAATAATTATCGAGGGAATAGCAATTCTCTTATCAACTATAAAATAAATTTTAGAGGAATCTTATGTTTGAAAAAGTTTTAGAAACAATAAAGGAATTTGATACCATTATCATTCATCGACACTCCAATCCCGACGGAGATGCACTTGGTAGCCAGATTGGTCTTAAAAATATACTTATTGATAACTTCCCCAAAAAGAAGATCTACGTTGTTGGAGATTCGTCTGTCAGATACGGATTTATGGAAGGCTCCGAAATGGATACTATTCCTGACGAGCTTTACAGTGATGCTCTTGCTATCGTCCTTGACACCTCGGCAACACACCTCATCAGCGATACTCGCTACACAACTGCAAAAAAGACGATATGCATAGACCACCACATATTCTGCGAGAGGTTTACAGATATTGAGATCAGGGATACTTCCTACGAAAGCTGCTGTGGTCTTATAACAGAGTTTGCGATAGAATGCGGTCTTGAGCTTAATCCCCTGGCGGCGAAATCTCTCTACACCGGCATGGTCACCGACTCCGGCAGATTCCGCTATGATTCTACAAATTCAAATACATTTAAGCTTGCGTCATTCCTTATGAAGCAAAAATTTGATACCAATGATATCTACGCGAATCTTTACGCTGATGATTTCAAGTATATTCGCTTGCGCGCGCAATTTGTGCTGAAGATCCAATTTACCGATCACAAGGTCGCGTATATTTATACCGAAAAGGATGAGGCGAAGTCATACGGCGTCGATATTTTCTCGATCTCGCGAGGAATGGTTGGTACTATGTCCGACATCAGAGGCATTGAAAGCTGGGTGAACTTTACCGAAACCGATGACGGTGTTCTTTGTGAGATTCGCTCCAACAAGCACAACATTAACCCCATTGCGGTTAAGTACGGCGGAGGCGGTCACGCAAAAGCGAGCGGCGCAACCCTTAAGAACAAAGAAGAAGCCATGATGCTTCTTGAGGATCTTAACAATTTAAGCAGAGGATAAATATGGATAAGATAAAAATGCAGGCGATCTTAGACAAGATCAAGGAATACAATAAAATAATTATTTTCCGTCATTTCAGACCTGACGGTGACGCTGTTGGCTCTACAAAGGGACTTAAGAGAATTTTGGAGCTTTCTTTCCCGGAAAAGGAGATATATCTCATAAACTCCGACTACTCCGACTATCTCAGCTTCCTTGGCGGTGAGGATAACGAGCCTTGTGAGGATATTTACAAGGATGCCCTTGGCATCGTGCTTGATACGGGCAACGCAAAGAGAGTTTCCAACCAGAACTTCTCTCTTTGTAAGGAAATAATCAAGCTCGACCATCACATTCCACTTGAATCCTATGGAAATCTTGAGTGGGTCGAGGAGGAGCGCTCCTCCACATGCGAAATGATTGCGGCATTCTATGACGCATTCAAAGATGAGCTCAAGATCGACAAGGAGGCGGCAACCTATATCTATACCGGAATGGTAACCGATTCGGGAAGATTCAGATTTCGCGACGTTTCCCCTGAAACAATGCGACTTGCGGGAACGATGATAGATTGCGGCATTGATACAGAGAGGATATTTGCCAATCTTTATTTGAAGGAATTTGATCTTTTTGATTTTGAATCCTACGTCTACAAGCACATCAAGAGAACGAAAAACGGCGTTGCGTATATTCACGTTACCGATGCCATGAAGGAAAAATTTAATCTTTCAATGGAAAATGCAAGTGCAGTTGTTTCATACATGGATTCTATAAAGGGATCGCTTATTTGGGTGGCATTCATTGACTCCCCCGACGGCACTATTCGCGTTAGACTTCGCTCCAGATTCATGCATATCAATTCACTTGCCGAAAAATACCGTGGCGGCGGACATGCTTCTGCTGCGGGCGCAACTCTCATTGAAAAAGCAGAAATTAGAAAGCTTCTCCGAGAGGCTGACAAGATGCTTGCCGACTACAAGGCTAACAACGAGGGATGGTTATGAGAATACTGATCACGAATGATGACGGAATTGAGGCTCTTGGCATAAAGCTCCTTGTTGAATGGGCTAAACGCATTGGAGAGGTTACCGTTGTAGCGCCCAAGGTTGAACAAAGCGGCAAAAGCCACGGAATTGAGCTTGCCCGTCCGATAGAGGTGCTTGACCGTTCCGAACTTTACGGAGTTGAGGCGTATTCGGTTGACTCGACGCCTGCCGACTGCGTAAGATATGCTATTCTCGGTCTTGGAAAAAAATACGATCTCGTGTTTTCCGGAATGAATAGGGGCGCAAATCTTGGCAAGGATATCGTGTATTCAGGTACGGTCGGCGCGATTTTCGAGGCCGCGGCACTTGATCACAAGGCGATCGCCTTCTCTACCTTCCCCGATACGCTTGAATCGGCTGCACAATATTTTGATACTGCATATGATTTTATAGTCAAAAACGGTCTTTTAGACAAAAATGCCATATACAATATCAACATTCCTGCTTCTGCAACAGGTGTTAAGATAACCCGACAGGGACGCTCATATTTTGCTGATCAATTTGAGCCTATCGGCAATAATCTGTATAAGCAGAAAGGTTATTACACCCCAGATGCGGACAATGAGAACATTGAGCTTGACGCTGTTGCGGTAAGCAAAGGCCTTATTTCAATAACGCCAATGCAAAACGACCGAACAGAGAGATCTCTTTACGAGCAGCTTAAGAATCTATAAATAAAGCCGACAACCAATGGTTGTCGGCTATCATTTTTATTATGCTATGTGCTTTGTATAATAGAGATCTTGCGGAAGGATAGCAACGATATAATAATCTACCGACGCTGCTTCTGCGCTGCTCTGCGCTTTGAGTGAGCCGAGGACAACCGGAACGTAAGGAGTGGGATTGCAGTTAGTCTTACTTGAAAGCTCTCCGCCGCCTGTAACGTTGCCGAACATTTCACCCCAACCGCCAAAATAGTTCAGGTATTCCTGAAAATCATTGTAGTGGTTGTAGGTATAGAAAACGTATTTTTCATTAGGGTCGATAATTTGATTATTGTTTCTATCAAAGCGGGCGTATACGATTCTTGCCGCGCCACGGGTGATGGTTGTACCGTTATTGTAGATCCTGATATCGTAGCCTGGATCGCAGTCGGTTCCGGTTGTACCGATGTCTATCTCATAGTACGTAAGGTCTCCGCCGCAACCGCTGATTCTGGGAAGCTCAGGCTCGTAGGGATATTTGCTTGTGCTGCCGGAAAACTTTGAGTGATTTAACCTCAAATACTCTCCCCAAATGCTGGCTGTTGGCTTGGTTTTCTTGCTTGTGACGTAATTTGCAGGGATATCACCAAATGCATATACGTATGCGGCGACCTCCTCGATGGTAATGTATCCGCCACCGCGGTAGATTCTAAAGACTTCCCTGCCGTATGCGTCAACAACGACGTAGGTGTTTTCATCAATATAATAGGGGTCATTGTTCTTAACGTATTTGCCATCAACCTTAGGCATGTATTCGGAGCGAATCGGTGCCTGAGCCGGAGTATAGGTTGATCCGGACACCTGTCCCTTTTTCGATCGATCAATAGCATCCTCGAGGCTTTGAGCGTAACCGGAGGTGTCAATAATATCACTGATGTCGGGCGCTTCGGTGCTCTGAGCTTCGGTTTTCACCTCGGTTTCAATGGAATCAGATGAGCCGCTTTCAGTCAACAATTCGGTTACGGTAGATTCGTTCTGCTCCTCGTTACTCTCGACGATAGCGGAATTTGATTGATATACGCTTTGGCTTTCGGCTTCGGAACTAATCGAATCTAATGCTTCACATCCGATTGAAAACAGTAGCAGAAATGCAAGCAGCGCAGCTATTGACAGTTTAAAATAATTTCTTCTCATCTGATCTTCACTTTCACTTTATAAATTCAATGGAACGAATCATACACATTGTATGCTCTTTTATTGTGGACACCGTAATCTTTTTGAAGGTGGCGGTGTCTATGATTATCTCTTCATACTCTCCGTTGTCTGATTCTTTGGTAATGGTATATTCCCTGCCGTTTATTATAACGGTAGAGTCTTGGTCCTTGTATTTTGCTATCTCAAGGATAACAATATTTACGTTTTGAGGAATGGTTATTTCAAAAGAGCCAAGAGCATCTGATTTGCCAAGCTTCAAAACGGGATTTCCCTTTGCATCGCGTGCATTTTTGTACAGGTTTGTATAATTTTCGAATTTAAGAATCGAGCCGTCATCGGAATAGAACGTGTTGCTATCCTCGGTCATTTTTGATCCGTCGCTATGCTCTTTTGCGGTTAAATCAAAGGAATTATCGTAAAATTTCTCGAAGAGGGCTTTTTCGCCCTTCATGGTGTAGACTTCATCCTCCACCGATTCTGATTTTAGTATTTCACCGCATATATCACAATATGAGTTATCATCCTTATCAACGTGTTCCAATGCTGTTTCGGTTTCATAGGTTTCGGTGTAAATTTCTGTATCGTGAGTTTGTTCGGTGTTGGTTTCTGTAGATGATAATTCTATGCTTGATTCGGTTTCGGAGTCATTTTGTTCAGAATCTGTGTTTCGGGGCGATTCGCTTGAAGTTTCACTGCTATTCGTCTCTTCGGATATGTATTCGGGATATATAAAAATCCGATCATAATTGTCATTATCATTTGCGCATGCGGCAAGAAGCGACATGCAAAGAGATATTACAATAATAGCGGCGAATAGCTTTTTCATAATAGATTCCTTAATAAAATAATTCCACTGATTATTTTATCATAATTTGTCGAGTAAGTCAAGGATTTAATATATGATGACAAAATAAAAAGCACCAACGCCCTAAGGGCATTGGTGCTTTTATAAATGTTTTTCAGTTACTCAATGATAAAGTAATTAGATTGCCTTATACTCTACTTCAATCGCAGTAACACGAACCTGTTTGCCGTTAGAACCGTTCTTAACGGAGTTAAGAACAACGGAGCTGCCGGAAGCAGCTGTATATACGTTAGAGATATCAGTAGTGCCTTCGCCAAGGTGCAAGAAAGCATAAGTACCTGTCAGTGTGGTTATCTTAAGACCAACAAGCTCATATCCCTCTGCAACGGAGATAGTAATTGTTCCCGCAGGTGTATCTGTTGCATAGATACGTATGTGGTTACCTTCATATGCTTTACCAGTGTTGTTACCGCCGTCGATCTTTACGGATACAACTTCATCAAGATTGAATTCCTGCTTCGTGGTGGAGCTGGTCCAACCGTATTCGGTAATCAACTCAGCAACGGTCTTGCTTGCAGTAGAAACGCTCTGATCCTTATTGCATACAGAGCAGATACCATCAACGTAGTTGTGTTCTGCAAATTCGCCTGTGGCAACTCCACACTCAACGCAGGTTGCCTTAGTCTTACATGTAGCATCAGTAAAGTTTGTGCAGGTGTGCTTTCCGGTTATGGTTGCTGTAGATCCTTTAGCAATCTGACGGTTACCATTATATGTTGCCATTTCACCCTCAACAGTAACAATATCACCCGCTTCAACCGCTGTGGGGCAAGCGTAAACATAAAGTTCATCGCCATTTGCATCAACAATTGTGAAGTTCATGTTATTGTACTGGGTGTTCCATGCGCTAGGTTCGATAACGATACCGGACACAACAACCTTTGTTCCATCAGCGGCAACGAGTGCCTCTGCAATGGTGATGGTAGTAGCCGTTTCGCCACCGGGCTGCTCACCGCCACCGGGCTGCTCACCGCCACCAGGCTGCTCGCCACCACCGGGCTGTTCGCCGCCTGTAGCGGGAGTATGCTCAACGATCCAACCATCCTTGATCTGAGCTGTTCCATTGTAGGAGCCAACTACACCGTAAATCTTTACAGTGTCCCCGGCAACGGGCTTAACGTCCATTGCATCATATCTTAATGTACCGTCTGCGCTGTATGTACCGTATACTGTAAACTTAGCACCGTTTCCGGCATCAAGATACATATTACCGTATTTTGTCTGATAAACCTCAAGGATCGTACCAACTACATAGTACTTATCTGTTGTATAGTTGCCGTTCAATGCAAGACCGAGAGCTGTTGCCTGCTCGAATGTAAGAACGGAATCAGCTGCGGGGAGAAGAACCTCGCCACAACCTGCAACGTCACAAACATAGTCGCCGTTTGCATCTGTGCAAGTATGCTCCAAAGCTTCGCCGCATACATCACAAATATTGTTGTTATCAGCGGTGTCTACGTGCTCCAATGCTTCACGAGTCGCTTCGCAAATATTACATACTGTATCCTCGCAGGAATCCCATGCATGTGTGCACTTGTCGCGCTCGATCATTGTAACGAGAGTTGCGGGGAAGGAAGATTCGATCTTGGAGATCAAGGATGCGCTGAATGTGTTATATGTGCCGTATGTACCAAGGTAGTATGTACCGTCCTTGGACTCAGCGCCTGTAACCTCGGTTGTGAATGTCTTATACTCTGTATTCCATGTATAAACAGTTGCATCAGTTGTGCTGAAGATAACGTTTACATGCCATGCATCATTGTTGTATGCGGGAACTACGGAGATGTATGTCTTTTCATCCTTGTTCAAGCCGCCCATGATGTAGAGGTTGTAACCACCTGTAACTTCCTCAACGAATACGTCAATAGCATCCATGAAGTTGTCGCTTGTTGCGAAGTAGTAACCGCTCATCTCACCTGTGATGAAGAGGTTCTTACCAAGGTTGCCCTGTACGAGCATGAACTTGTATGCTGTGCCTGCAACGGGTGTTTCTACAAATGCAGGAACTACGTTAGGCTTCGCATCAACTGCGATTGTGAATTCCTTGGTTGCAGTCTCTGTTCCGCATGTAACAGTTGCTGTTACCTTAACGGTCTGAGCTGTTTCCTGAAGTGTAATTGTAAGCTTGCCGTCTGCAACAACTGCGCAAGCGTTGTCAGATGTCCAAGTGATTGCTACGTTAGAATATGTTGCGCCTGTTGCGGGAAGATCGAGAACTGTGTTCATGCTAACAGCGGTCTTGAGAGAAAGGTTAGCAAGCTCGTAAGCAACCTTCTCTGCGTCTGTACGCTCTACAACAGTGATGTTATAAAGTGTTGCGCTTGCGGAAACAACGGGAACGAGGTAGAACTTTCCGTTGTATACGGAAACGATACCTGTTACGTCGCCTGCATTGCCGCGGTTTGCAGTATGGAGTGCTGTGTATGCTGTCTGCTCAGCGGGGCTGATTGCGCAGGTGGAACCGGAAATTCTTACGTAGGATTCCTTATCTGCGAGCTTGAAGTTATGATAGCCGTTATCACCTACAGCGGTGATCTCAACGCCCTTTACTGTTACAAGTGCGCCCTGGAGGTCAACAAGCTCCTTAGCCTTAAGGTCAGCTGCTGCCTTATATGTCTCTGTAACGTCGATAGGAGTTACTGTGGTCTTCTCTGCGTTGATGATCTCAACAGTAGAGTTCTTGATCTCGTGTGTACCGTTATAAACGTCCTTATCGCCGGATACTCTTACAGTCATACCGATCTCGATGCCCTCAGTTACGGGGTCAACGGACATGCCGTAAACGTAGTAACCGCCCTGCTCGTCAGTATCCTGAACGAAGATGCAGTTATTTGTTGCGCCAACGGTCTTGGAAACGATACCTGTAACAACGCCCTCGATTACGAGACCTGTTTCACCGGCTTCTGCTGCGTAGTAGTCTGCCCAAGACATAACCTCGAACTTGGGAACTGTACGGTTGAAGGATACGGAAGCGGTGTTACCTGCTGCGTCCTTAAGTGTTGCGGTGAGAACGTATGCTATCTCTTCTGCGGACTTTTCGGGAACAGTTACGGTAACAGTACCGTCGCCATTGTCAACGACAGTAATCTTGTCTGTGTCAACAGTCCAAGTAACAGTGTATTCAACGCCACCGTTTACAAGCTTTGTGTTAAGCTTGTAAGAAAGATTTGTCTTGACTGTGTCCTTCTCAAGCACACGGAGATATTCTGCAGCCTGCTCGACAGGTGTTTTCTCAACTGTCGTTTCGCCTTCTGTGCCAGCTTCTGTGCCAGCCTCTGTGCCTGCTGCTTCTGTACCAGCGTCTGTGCCAGTGGGTGCGGTGGTGCCCTCATCAATCTTTTCAGGCTCGGTCTCAGCGCATGCTGCGAGCATTCCAAGAGAAAGAACAAGAGCAACTACCAATAAAAGTGATAAAATTTTTTTCATGATAGCTCCTTTTATCATAAAATTATTTTTTTTCATTTGCTTTTCGCAAATGATAAGTTCAAAAATTTGATCAGTTAAAGGTTACGTCGTCAATCGAGAAGACCTTTATCTGATAAGTTCCGTCGTAGGAATCAATAATTCCCTTTACGGTTATATTGCTTCCTGTGGGGAAAGAATCTTCTGTGATAAGATTCTTATCAGCATCGCGAAGCACCTCGGTGCGTACAACGATGGTTGTTCCGTCCGCTGCCTGACAGGTGATGGAAATAGCGCCGTCGTTGCTTCCGCCGTTGCTTGTTGTGTAGGTGCTTACTATGTTAAGATTTTTAACTGTTGCGGTGCTGTAATGAGCAAGCGCACCGTAGTCGAACTCTGTGGGAGTCATAATCTCATTGCCCTCTTCATCAACTGAAGGAACGTTAAGGGTTATCTTTCCATTAACGATATCGGAAGCGGAGATATCATTATAGCTTGCGCTATATCCACTGCCAATAGCGTGTACACCGTCCTTGGAGAGTGCACCGTTGGGATCCATCAGATCAACTCCATACTGAATGTTGCTTATCTGATATGTGCCGCCCGCCTCGTAATACTGGAGCGTTCCAACCATGACTACGCGGTTACCAACGGCAAGCGCCTCGGTAACAGCACCAAGCACGTTATAGCCGGCGTAAACCTGCATGCCGAAATACATTCCGGTCTCTGCATCATAGTCCTCAAGGTAATATGTAGATCCATTACCCTTTACAACTGTTCCCTCGAAGCGAACAAGCTTGCCCTCGTAAGCAGAATAGTTAAGCTTAAGCTCTCTGAGAGATACGCTCATAACTCCACCGTAGTAGAAGTCGGGGTCCTTATCATTGGAGAATACGTAAAGCTTAAGCTTCTTTGCCTGGTTAAGTGCAGCAAGCGCGTATTCCGCGTATGCATTGTCTGCAACGTTAGAACCAAATGCAAGACCCTGCTGGAGGATCTCGAGGTTAATGTTGCGGTACTCTGTCATTTCAGCAGTCTTATACCAGACCCAAACAAGACGACGCTCACCAGTGGAGTCTACATCCCATTTATCGCTATCGGATTCAATAATGATGGACGTTGCCTTGGAGAGGGTTTCCTTGGTATAGTTGGATGCCTTCTTACCCCAAGGCTCAATTACACCCGTTGACTCGGGTGTATTAATACCGAGGTATCTCGCCTTAAGTGTACCTGTAGGCACAATGCTTGTAGGTACGTTGAAGTGAGTTGTATCGCCATCGACAAACTGATGAACTGTTACTTCCGCATAAAGTCTGCCCGAGTTGGGGTCAAACTTTACCTGTGAAGCATAATCAACGAATTCAACCTCTGCCTCGGTAGATGCTTCGGTAGAAGACTCGGTTTCATCCTCGTTTTCAACTACCGGCTGGGTTGTAATATTCTCCTCCTGTGAGCTCTCTTCCGAGGGCTCGTCCTGATCGCAGGCTGCAAGGCAGCCTACGATCATTGCGACCAGAAGAAGAATAGTTATTAGTTTAGAAAAATTTTTCATATTCTTCTTATCTCTTTGTTTTAAAGATTACTGAGAATTTGTACACTCAACAACAGCAGCCTTGAATGCCTCGTTGAGCATTGCATCAACGTCGCTTGCGGGTGTAACAAAGCAATACTGCATAAGCTCTCCTACCTTATCACGTGCCTTGGAGGATCCGTTGAATGCGGGAGATACGAAGTAGTAGTTCTCCATCTCGATACCAACCTTAACAGCAAGAGCTGTAAGCTTTGTAGAGCCGTTTGCGCTCGCGAGGTAATTAGCATATCCGGGAAGATCGGATACAGACTTGATAACGGGCATGTATCCGGATGTCATAGAGAACTCTGCCTGGAATTCCTTGTTGGTTGTAAGGAACTCAACGAAGAGCCAGGAAGCAGCTTCTTCCTGCTTGTTAGTATCCTTAAAGATACAGAGGGAGGGACCCTGCGAAATAGCCTTGGGGTTAGCGGGGTCTATCTGAGGAATAGGTGCTATGCCTACCTCGAAGGGATATACGCCGTCAACAGCTGCGGGAACCTGGTGCATAGCACCACCGGTAGAACCGATAGACATGTAGCTGTTCTTACCTGCCGTCTCAGTGAAGAGTCCGGATGTGTAAGCACCGTAAAGCGCCTGGGTTGTTACGTAGCCAGCCTCATACCAGCTTCTGAATCTCTTAACGAATGCCTTGTTTGTATCATTGTTGAAGAGGAAGTTACGGCCGATCTGTGTGGACGTGTAGTCGGAGCCGTACTGCTCTGTCATGGTGATAAACCAGTTAGCCTCGGAGTCGTATCCGAGAGGAATGCAACCGCCATCAATTGCGAGAATCTGTGCGCAAAGAGCTTCCATTTCGTCCCATGTTGTGGGAACCTTGAGTCCGTGCTGATCAAAGAAGGTCTTGTTGTAGTAAAGAACCTCTGTAGACTTGGACATAGGAAGTGTATACATTGTTCCTCTGTTGTCGAATACAGCGCCCTCAGCATAGAAGCCGGGAATGAAGTCGTTCTTCTGCTCCTCTGTGAATCCGAGAACGGATACATTACCGAGTGCATCGGTAATCTCAATTGTACTGTCAATAAAGCTGTTAAGCGGGATTACTGCGTTTGCTACGTTATAAAGAGCAACGTGGTCAGGATAGCAGTAAGCAATGTTAGGCTGGTTGCCTGCTGTAAGCTCTGTCTTGATCTGGTCACGAACGTCGTCGTAGCCACCGACCTGAGCATGCTCAACTGTAATGTTAGGATACATCTCGTTGAACTTTGCAATGTACTTATCAAGTACGCCCTGGTAGGTCTGGTTCATTGTGTGCGAGAAAGTAATTGTAACCTCGCTACCGTCATATGCTACAACGTCGTAGGAGAGGGGGGGCTCGCCGGGTGTGCCTTGGTCGGAGCCTGCACCGGAGCCGGAACCAGAGCCTGTGCCTGTGCCTGTACTGGGAGCAGGAGGAGCTTCTGTAGCCTGATGCTGCTCTCTTTCGCAGGATGCAAGCGCAACCGTGCTAAGGCAAAGCACCAATACGAGAGCTATTGCAAGAATTTTTTTCATGGTTTGTTTCCTTTCATTATTTATATTAGTTAAAGACATAAAGTCATTAAACCAAAATTAACCCTTAATACCGCTTCTTGATACACCCTTCATGATGTACTTACGAAGGAATATGAATACTAAGAACAGCGGGAGGGATACGGTTGCAACCGCAGCCATCTGCACGGGGATGTTTGCCTCACCCGATCCTGCATCTGTAAACGCGGAGCGCAAGCCGTTTGTGATGAGGTAGTAGTCCTTATGTGCAACAAGTCTGGGCCATACGTATGTGTTCCATGCGCCCATCATCTTAAGGATTGTAATTGAAATAAGTGTGGGAAGCGAAAGCGGGATCATTACCTTGCAAAGATACTTGAAATCGCTCGTGCCGTCAACCTTTGCTGCAAGGTAAAGCTCATTGGGTATCTGCATGAAGTTTTGCTTGAGAAGGTATATATAGAATACACTTACAAGGAAGGGTACGATAAGAACCGCATATCCCTCAAACCAGTTAGGATTCTGATACCAGCCCAATATTGTGATCGTAGAATAGTTTGTGATGGTGAAAAGCTCTCCGGGGATCATCATTGTGCCAAGAAGCGCAGCGAAAAGTGCGTTCTTTCCCTTGAATTCAAGGCGGGCAAATGCGAATGCGGTTATGATCGTTATAACCAATGAGAGGAGAGTAGACACAAGTCCTACGATAATTGTGTTCTTGAAGAGTTTTAAAAGCTCTGCCTTCTGGAATGCTTCAAGATAGTTTGCCCAAATGATGTTCTTCGGGAAAAGCGTAGGAATAGGAAGTCTATATTCTTCAAGTGTCTTAAGAGATGAGATGATCATCCAATAGAACGGGAAAATGACTATAATAGCCATAATTCCAAGGAAGAGGTAAAGGCCTATCTGTGCCAAAACCTTTGTTACTCTCTGACGCGCTGTTACCTGCTGGAGGTTCTTTTCGGTCAATACTTTAATTTGATTAGCCATTTTGTCCCCTCCTTATCAGTAATGGGTGTTCTTCTTGCTTACCGCCAGGTTAACAAGCGTAACCGCAAAGATAAGCACAAAGAGCAAGAGTGCTGCCGCAGAGGCAATTCCCTCTCCATCACCAAGCTGATCGTAAATATAACCAACCATGGTCTGAAGTCTGGGAACTGTGATAGATGCTCCGGGAGGCTGCATGCCTTCACCGAAGATACCTACGATGCTTGTGTACTCCTTGAATCCGCCGATGAAGCCTGTGATAACAACGTATGCGATCATGGGGGAAAGGAGCGGAACTGTAATCCTTGTAAATACTCTCCACTTGGGGGTAGAGTCGATCTTTGCAGCATCATAATACTGCTTGTTAACGCTCTGAAGACCGCCCAAAAGAATGAGTATCTTGAAAGGAAGCGCATTCCAAACAATATAAATTACCATTACGGCGATGTTAGCCCAATAGGTAGATCCCTGGTTAATCCAGTTGATAGGATCAACTCCGAACACGCCTAAAACAGCATTTATAATACCTACCGAGGTGCTACTTGCAAGGTCGGTTGTATTTACTCCTACTATATTAAACATCGCTGCAAAAACCATTCCTATCGCAATGGAGTTTGTAACGTAAGGCAGGAAGAATATCGTTTGTAGTAGTCTTTGGAGCGGCTTTATTGCATTAAGACATACCGCTATCAAAAGCGCCAAGAATGTTGAAATCGGAACTGTAAGAACACAAAGAATTACAGTGTTCCGCATAATGTCCCAGAATCCGTCATAATTCAGAACGTGTTTGAAGTTTTCAAGTCCAAACTCGAAATCAACCTCACCACTGAGCTCCTTCATTGTGGCGTAGCCTCTGTAGTCACCCCACAGGTCTGCCAATCCGTCATTGTCAATATCTACCGGAGCGCTGGGATCCCAATAAACCGTAAACGCCATACGTACGGTATTGACAATCGGCCACGCGGTAAATATCAGCAACAGGATCAGTGCGGGAAGCAGGTACAACCAGGCTTTCCATTGTTGTTTGCTGTCAACCATAGCTTACCTCCTCAGAAATATATTCTGTTTTCTGTTTCGGCATCAAATATGAATACCTTGTGAGGCTTAAGCGAGAATTTTGCCTTGGTCTGTGTAGGATCAACCTTAATATCGGAGTTGACGATTGCGCGAACAATGGGATTGAGAGATGCGGAGCTCTTGCATACAAGGCTCATGTCTCTTCCCATTACCTCTATGTTAGAAAGCTCGCAGCTGAGCGCGCCGTTCTCGTCAGGAATAAATCCTTCGGGACGGATGCCTACTATAACGTTCTTGTCCTCAATTGCGGGAACGTCAAGAACAGCCTCGCCACCGATGTAGAGCTTGCCGTCAACAACACATCCGGAGAACACGTTGATCGGGGGAGTTCCAAGGAACTTTGCAACGAACAGGTTCGTAGGATCGTCATAGATCTCCTGGGGCTTACCGATCTGCTGGAGAACTCCAAGCTTCATAACAACGATCATGTCGGAAATGGACATTGCCTCTTCCTGGTCGTGTGTTACAAATACGGTAGTAATGCCTGTTTCCTTCTGGATACGGCGGATCTCTTCTCTTGTCTGAAGACGAAGTCTTGCATCAAGGTTGGAAAGCGGCTCGTCAAGAAGGAGCACGCGGGGCATTTTAACAAGCGCACGCGCGATAGCAACTCTCTGCTGCTGACCTCCGGAAAGCTCACTGGGCTTTCTGTCCATAAGCTCATCGATCTGGACGAGCTTTGCAGCATACTCTGCCTTTTCAAGCATCTCTTCCTTCGTAAGCCTGTCCGTTCCTCTGAGATTCTGAAGCGGGAACAAAATGTTCTGCTTAACGGTAAGATGAGGATAAAGAGCGTAGTTCTGGAAAACAAGACCTACTCCTCTGTTCTCGGGTGAAAGCTCCGTTACATCCTCTTCTCCAAAGAAGATCTGACCGGAAGACGGTTTCTGAAGACCACTGATCATGTAGAGAGTGGTACTCTTACCGCAACCCGAAGGACCAAGGAGACCTACCAACTTACCGTCGGGAATCGTAAACGTGAAATCGTTGACCGCTACGACCTCCTCACCCGACTTTTTGTTTCTGCTGGGGAAAATCTTAGTAAGATTTCTCAGTTCGACTTTCATAAAACCTCCTGAAAGCAATGTGTAGCACCTGAGTGTTACACAATTTATGTTTTTTTAAAAATCCAAATTTAATACGGCCTTTCCAACGCGGCCTCTGCAGCTTTTTTCTTTTTAAATTCGATCATCTGCTCGTTGCTCTCGAAAATCATCTGGGTATTCATATCAACCACAACGGTAACTGCCATCAAATCGTGTATTGCCGAGTTTGTGTGAGTAGCTATCATGAAGATGATTTGCAGAAGAACTATTAAAACAGCAAGTCCGAATCCTACGATTCCGACAATGCCCGAAAAGAACATCATCAGAAGTAATACGGGAACCATCGTCTCCACGGTATGCTTGCCGAGGATAGCTCTTACAAACAGCTGGAAGAACGTTACCTTGACACCATCGGTCCGCATAACACCTATACTGAACACCTTTTTGCCGAGCGTCTGTCCGTTTTTGAAAAACGCAGGGACAAGCAGTTCCGTCAGCGCAAACGAAAGCAAGGAAGCAATGGAGATTATCAGAAGCGTGAGCGACATGACCACGTAATATAAATTGGCGATCGCGACATCCTTCTTCATCTCTTCCTCTGCCAAAACATACTGGTTCTTTTCAGCCTCGGTCAATTTGTCATAATCCTCTTGCGATATATCAAGTGTTATTCCATACTCCGCTTCGTATTTTAAGTACTCATTCTGAAGTGCGTCAAGCTTGGCGTCATATCCGACAATTGCCGAAACCAATACGGCGATACCTACGGCGACGACACACCAGATTATAAAATCAAATAGAAAGGCAGACAATCTTTTTATAAAGCTTGCCTTTTGAAGATCGTAAATCATAAATACCTCTGAAAACCGATTTTCTAATCCTAAAAATCCCATTTGTTGCAATAAATTACAAAGGAAAAAGAAATTCGCAACTGGGCAGACATACCCACTGATAGTATACCACATTTTTAGACAAAAAACAAGCCCTTGGACGAAATATATCAACGCAAAACCATCTTTCATTTTTTTGAACAAAAAAAGCTGCTCTTTTTTGTTACTTTTTACTTTAACTCTTGATTATTAATGAAAAATATGCTATAATCTTACTGTGAAACCAAGTGAAAGGTCAGGAAAGATATATGCCTTTTGACGCGTGTATGCTACGCTGCATCACAAATGAGATAAACTGCCTCGCGGGCGGCGGTAGAATAGAAAAGATTTACCAGCCGGAGCGCGATGAAATTATATTGCAAATGAGAACGCGAGAGGGCGGAAAGCGTCTTCTTATTAATGCGGGCTCCAATAACCCAAGGATATCCTTTACTACAACGCAAAAGGAAAATCCCATGCAGGCGCCTATGTTCTGCATGCTTCTTCGCAAACACCTCACGGGTGCTCTTCTCTCCTCTGTTGAGCAGGAAGGCTTTGAGCGTGTCGTTAAGCTGACCTTTGAAACACGCGACGAGCTTGGATTCGAATGCAAAAAACACCTTGTCGCAGAGGTTATGGGAAAATACAGCAATCTGATCTTTGCGGATGAATCAATGAAGGTCATTGCTGCATTGAAAACTGTTGATTTTACCACAAGCAGTCTTCGCCAAGTCCTTCCGGGCATGAGATACGAGCTGCCACCCGCGCAGAACAAGAAGAATCCTCTTTTAGCCACCAAAGATGAGTTCATTTCCCTTTCTAAGGAAATTGAGGGTGATATCAGAGTCGACAAATTCATAACCTCGCATTATATGGGCATTTCGACTGCAATTGCGCGTGAAATAGCTTACAGATCAACAGGTGAGTTTGATGCTCCTCTTGCTGCATGCGACGTTGAAAAAATATACGCTGTATTCAAAGACGTGTTTAATGTCATTGAGTCCTGCGCTGTCACGCCATCTGTTGTTTGCGACAAAGGCTCACCCGTTGAATTCTCCTTTATTGATCTCTCATATTACGGCAACAATTTTGAATACAGACATTTCACTTCCCTCTCTGAAGCTCTTGACAGCTTCTATGCCGACAGGGACAAGGAGCAGCGCATCAGGCAAAGGGCATCCGATATAATGAAGATGCTTACGAGCGCCGAAACGAGATTGATTAAAAAGATTGATTCGCAGGAAAAGGAGCTTGCCGACTGCGCAAGGGGTGAGGAATACAAGAAAAAGGGTGATCTTATCACCTCAAATATCTATCTTCTCAAGCGTGGGGATAAGGCAGTTGAGCTGATTGATTACGAAAGTTGGAACGACGAAACATCTGATTTTAACAAGACGATAATCGAGCTTGACGAAAGACTTTCACCCGCCGCCAATGCTCAGCGATATTTCAAGCTTTATAATAAATCGAAAAACGCAAAAACAGAGCTTACCAAGCAAATAGACATAGCAAAAAAGGAGCTGGAATATATATACTCCGTTTTTGATGCTCTTGCAAAATCTGAAACAGCCATGGATCTCACAGAAATACGAGACGAGCTTTACAGAAGCGGATACGCATCAAAAATGAAGGGCTATGCCGCATCCAAAAAATCGCACAAGCCCACTCCTACTGAATTTGTATCAACAAACGGGTACAGAATTCTTTGCGGCAAAAACAATTATCAAAATGAGTATA
This sequence comes from Eubacteriales bacterium, assembly GCA_045602385.1. GTDB lineage: Bacteria > Bacillota > Clostridia > Oscillospirales > CAG-272 > SVTX01. Next base: position 40,443 of record JAZSBL010000024.1, read on the forward strand.
TTACTCACCAGCTGGCCGAAAAAAACGATTATTGGTTCCATGCCAAGAACGTTGCCGGCTCCCACGTGATTCTCATAACAAACGGAGAGGAGCCACCCGCAGAGGACTTTACCGATGCTTGCGAAATTGCCGCATATCATTCCAAGGCACCGGCCGGGCAGCAGGTCGAGGTCGACTATCTTCTCTGCAAGGGGGTTAAAAAGGTTCCCGGAGCCAAACCCGGATTTGTTGTTTACCACAACAACTGGAGCGCATATGTAACACCTACCGAAGAAAAGATACAAAAAATGCGCGTAAAGAAATAAAGGAACGGCAGACGAAGCGTCTGCCGTTTTTCTTTATACTATTTATATCTTTTGCAATCTGGCATATGTTGCCATAAGGCGCTTTGTTCCAACCTTGTCGAACATGACCTCATAAAGAACATCCGCCCCCATCTGCCTTGCGGAAAGTATCTCTCCTTCGCCGAATGAATGATGCTTGACCCTGTCTCCGGGCTTAAAGGTGATCTTGCTGTTCTCTGCCTTCTTTTCGAATATCGGCTTACCGATAGTTGTATCGGTTGCGGCGGTATTGCGTGTAGCGGTCTTGTTAAATGTGGGGTAAGCTCCTGCCTTAGAATTAGAGTGAGTTATTCCGCCCGAACGCTCGCTGTAATATGTTTTTACGCCATAGCCTGAGCCGTACATTCCCCTGCCCATATCCTCATTTTCCTTTTGAGTATATTGCTCCGGGATCTCCGCCACAAATCGCGACAAGGGATTAGCCTGTGTCTGTCCGTAAAGCATACGGTGCTTTGTATACATTATGTATATCTGCTGCTTTGCGCGTGTCAAAGCAACATACGCGAGTCGGCGCTCCTCCTCCATATCCTCGTCCGCGCCGACAAGTGTCTGCATTGAGGGGAATATTCCATCCTCAAATCCGGGAATTATTACGACGGGAAACTCAAGTCCCTTTGCACTATGTACCGTCATAAGAACTACAGCATCGGCGCTCTCATCATATCTATCCACGTCGGCGACAAGTGCGTTTTCCTCCAAGAATCCCATGAGTGTAGGCTCCTCGGTCTTGTTCACGTATTCGATAATACTCGATTTGAACTCCTCAAGGTTATCAAGGCGGTCCTTTTCCTCAGGACCTGCCAATATTATCATATCCCTGTATCCGCTATCATCAAGGACGGCATCAAAGAGATCGGGGAGCGACAGATGCTTCGACTTGACAGTCAGAGAATTTATAAGTGCCGCGAACCCTTCAAGCGATGCAACACTTCTTGAAAGAGCCGTAAAGCTTCTCGCGTTCTCTATTACTTCAAAGAGAGAGCAACCCTGCTCCGCAGCGATCTGTGATACTGCATTTATCGTTGCTTCACCAATCTTTCGGCGCGGCTCGTTGATAATACGAAGCAGTCTTTCCCTATCGGAATGATTCGCAATAAGCTGGAGATATGCGACCGCATCACGAATTTCCTTGCGGTCTGTAAATCGTACCCCGCCAAGCATTCTGTACGGTACGCCCGCCTTCGCAAGAGCGCGCTCTATCGCATTGGACTGGGCGTTGTTTCTGTATAAAATCGCAAAGTCCTTATATGCACGCGCGCCGTCACCGACAGCCTTATTTACTGTATCGACAATGCTTCGCGCCTCTTGATTTTCATCCTCCAGGCGACGAACGGTAATCTTTTCTCCACGCGCCCCGTCGGTCCAAAGATGCTTTCCCTTTCGGCCCTTATTATTGGATATAACAGCGTTGGCGGCATCAAGGATGGTTGAGGTCGATCTGTAATTTTGTTCCAGCTTTATAACCTTAGCATCCGAAAAATGTCTGTCAAAGTTTAAGATGTTGCCAATCGTAGCTCCTCTGAACTTATAAATCGACTGGTCGTCATCACCAACGACCATGATATTGCCAAATCCGCTTGCCAGCATGGACGTAAGCACAAATTGTGCTTCGTTTGTATCCTGATACTCATCGACACAGACGTATCTGAATTTTTTGCGGTAGAATTCAAGCACATCGGGATTGGTCTTGAACAGCTTAACCGTATTAACGATGATATCGTCAAAATCCATCGCGTTCGATGCGACCATCGCGGACTGATACTCCGCGTAGATTTTGGCAATGCGGGAAAGTCTGAAATCAGCGCCGACCTCGGCGGCGTAATCTCTTGGCGAGAGCAGTCTGTCCTTAGCCTGGCTTATAGTTGCTATAACACTTTTAAGGGGAAGCTGCTTTTCGTCAATATTACAACGCTTCATTGCGGCAGATATCGCTTTTTTCGTATCGTCCGCATCGTAAATGGTAAATTCCTTTTTATATCCTATAAGCTCGCAGTTGGCGCGCAAGATTCGCATACAAACAGAATGGAAGGTTCCCGCCCAGATATCCTTTGCGGCATCCTCGTCATCAAGAGCCGCGGAAAGTCTTGCCTTGATCTCGTTTGCGGCCTTATTTGTAAATGTAATCGCAAGCATTCTGTACGGGCGGCAAGGCTCACAGGAAAAATCCTGAAGCATCTCCTCAGCATGCGAGATATCTGTGCTTGCAAGGGCTTCTTCCATTTCTTCTATATAACGTTCATCGACAAAGTCGGGTATGCTCTCATCCCAATAAGCGTTACCGTATTTAATTATAAAGACGACTCTTTTGACAAGCACCGTTGTCTTCCCGCTTCCCGCTCCCGCCAAGACAAGCAACGGGCCGTTCACCGAAAATACGGCGTCACGCTGTCTTGCATTGAGCGAAGCGAAGCATTTGTCAAACAACGCGCGCTTAAGCTTTATGTATTTTTGACTGAAATCCATTATGTTAATTATCCTCTGTTTACAGGAAAGTTTTATAGCTATACCTTATCTCCGAGATGAGGTACATGATTGTTGTGTAGATTGAAATTATAAATGATATCTGAATGACACTTGTAATAATACCGGAATAGTAATATATCCACGACACATCATGATACGGCAGCGCAAGGACGCGGTAAACGGTCGATATTGCGCTCAAGATTGCAAGCGCAAGGGCTACATAAATTCTTGTTTTCAGTGTCTTTCCGTGCTCCTCTGCGTATGAGTCGTTATCCTTGTGCCTTATTACAATATGTTTTGAAAAAACACCGTAAAGTTCTTTTAAAAGAATGCAAGTCAAAAGCGCGAACACAATAGCCTTTACCACATACAAAACGACAAGAAGGTTATATTCACTGTATGCCTCAAAGCTCTTTATGACTGCGCTTATCTCAAACCTTGAAAAGAAGTGCTTTTCAAGAATACCGATGCCTGCCGATGTTATAGCGCCTATTGCCGATATGATGACCAACGGCACTCTGTGTGAAATTTGTCTTCTAAGGAAAACCGCCATGAGCAATATAACGACATAGAAGACAAGATCCGGCAATAGATTGACATTCTCGACGTAAAAATCAAATGTGCAGATTATCGCCGCAAACACCGAGTACAGAGCAACCTTCAATGCTCTGAAGGTGAAATAGTCGGGTGTATTTTCTGCTTTTTCGGTATATTTCGCCGATAGCGCGGCGATAAACGGAGTGTCATTTTTGACCCTTGTGAAATATAACAGTATATTAATCAGCCATACCAGAGAAATCGGCGCAGACAATATAATCGCAAGGATCCTTATTACTCCGACGAATTCATATCCGCTGTTTGTTTGCAGCGAGGTGAACTCCGGCAATGCGCAGACTATATTTTTCACAACCAGGAATGTAACGGTCAGAGAAAACATCTTCTCCGTTGCGTTTCTGCCGTTATCTCTCTTTTTATAATACACCGCTTCACCGCCCTCAAAAAGGCCCAATGTCAACAGGCCCTCAAATAGCGCGCGGTATGCGGGTACGAGTACAACCAAGTCCAAAATTGCAAAGACGAATACAAACAGCAAAAGTCCAACGCTCTGCTCCTCCGGTGCAAATGCCTTATTGAGAATGACTGTTGAGAGATATCGGAGAATGCTTAATCCTATCGCGTTTCTAAATCCCTTGAACGCGGCTGCGATCTTATCGTTTATATCGGCAAGATTCAAAAGCGCAATACAAAGGATTGCATAGCCAATGAAGTCGGGCAGGACATCTATAAGGGCATAGGTAGGCTCAAAAAGGAAGAAGAATGCAAATGTGATAAATGAAAAACCGACGTTTTTGTTTAGCCTTGCATGCATTATTCTTCCCTCCCTATAAATTATTTTTTCTTTTTGTTTTTTGAGCTTTTCTTTTGATTTCTTTTTTCTATTTTCTTTTCAAGGTATGCCTTGGTACTCTCTATCGCGGCTTGCTCTCGCTCGTCCTGCTTTTGACGAAGCTTGTTTACAAACTCAAAGCGCGAGGGCTTTCTCTGCATTTCCTCTTCGCCCTCCGGGCAGATCATGGCGTAACATTTGAATATCAAAGCCAGATTGAAGAGAGCATAAATGATCTGGAATATCATCAATAATGTCATAAAGAAATTGATATCCGCGGCAAATATTGATCCCTGAATGTTGATGACAAGGTAAAAGATATTGTAGAAGATCACAAACCCCATATTGCGATATGCCTTGCCCTTCGTTTCGGGATAGTCTACTCTTCGGGATAGATCTGCAATACCGTATAGGAGCGTGAGATTGAACACAACGTCGATCACAAGCTTTATCCAGTTGAACACAGTTGCTAAAGTGCCTGATGCAATACCCATCTCAAGCAAAAATACATCATCGATATATGCGGCTGTCTTATAAAACGAGCACAAGATCAAAAGCACGTTCGCGATTATTGCATAAAGGAATGTCGGGGCGTATTTTCTGAGCTCACAAAGTCCAAGGAACATTATAAATCCGCCGACAAGGATTCCGGCAAAGAGATAATTACCAAGACCGAGCGTAACAACGTAGGTGATCAGATATCCGATCAACAAGGGTCCAAATCCCATTATAATTCTCCGTAAATTTAGATTTTATTGCTCTTTCTGACGTCCGGGCGCGCCACAGCAATTCTTATACTTCTTACCCGAACCGCAGGGACAGGGGTCATTTCTTCCCGTTGTTTGTTCTGCCGTCTTTACTCTTGTAACATTAACGGTTTTTCTTATCTGTCCTTCAAGCCCCGCGTTAAGAGGGTTAGCGATCTGAACTCGTCTTATCTGCTGCGCGGGTCTGGGCATTGCGGTCAAAATATGACGGGCGGTCTTTTCTCTGATCTCCTCGATCATAGCATCAAACATGTCTCCGCCGATGATCCTGTACTCGTTGACGGGATCTCTGTTAGCATATGCCTGAAGATTGATCTCTCCCTTAAGCTCATGCATAGCGTCTATATGATCCATCCACGCGGTATCTACGTTGCGAAGCAAAATAGAGCGTTGAAGCTCGAGGAATACTTCGTCTCCGAAAAGCTTTTGCTTATCCGCATAGACATCCATGGCTCTTTGACAAAGAAGCTCCTCTATCTCCGCCATAGAAGTCGCAGAAAGATTTTTATCGCTCTCGGAGTAGAGATAAGGCATTGACGACTTAAGCTCTTCAAGGAAGCTCTCCATATCGCCCTCTGTATAGCTTGAGCGCACAAAGCCCGAAACGGCGGAGATGACCATTTTCTTTATAGTTTCTGCAATTCCTGCGCCGCCATCAAGGACATCGTGTCTCTGCTTATATATCAAAGCACGCTGCTGATTCATAACGTCATCATATGCAAGCACGTGCTTTCTGCGCTTGAAGTTATTTGCTTCTATTCTCGCCTGCGCACTTTCAATGGAATTGGAAAGCAGCTTGGCATCAATAGGTGTTTTTTCATCAAGACCGAGTCTGTCTACAAGACCGATCACTCTATCCGAGCCGAACAAGCGCATAAGATCGTCCTCAAGTGACAGATAGAATCTCGATGCGCCGGGATCTCCCTGACGTCCGGATCTACCTCTGAGCTGATTGTCGATTCGGCGGCTCTCGTGTCTTTCCGTACCGAGAATGTAAAGTCCACCCGCCGCTCTTACCTTGTCGGCCTCCGGCGCGATCTGTGCTTTGTATCTATCGTAAAGCTCCTTGAACATCGCTCTTGCCGCGAGGATCTCCTCATCGGTTGTATTTGATGTTCCGTTCGCTTCAATAATAAGCTCTTCGGGGATCTGCTTTGATCTCATCTCCTGCTTAGCAAGGAATTCCGGATTGCCGCCAAGCATAATATCGGTTCCGCGTCCCGCCATATTGGTGGAGATGGTGACCGCTCCAAGCTTACCTGCCTGTGCAACGATCTCCGCTTCCTTTTCATGATATTTAGCGTTAAGGACTGTGTGCTTAATGCCCTCGCTCATAAGTCTGCGAGAAAGCTCCTCGGATTTTTCAATGGAAACAGTACCGACAAGCACCGGCTGTCCTTTTGCGTTACATTCCTTTATCTGATCGACGATCGCACTATATTTACCGTTAATGGACTTATATACAATATCGGGATAGTCGATACGGATCATGGGCTTATTGGTAGGAACCTCAACAACGTCAAGTCCGTATATCTCGCGGAACTCATCCTGCTCTGTAAGCGCAGTACCCGTCATTCCGGACAACTTATCGTACATTCTGAAGTAGTTCTGGAAGGTGATAGTCGCAAGAGTCTTATTCTCTCTTTCGATCTTTACTCCCTCCTTGGCCTCGATCGCCTGGTGGAGTCCGTCGGAGAATCTACGGCCGTACATCATACGTCCGGTAAATTCGTCAACTATGATTACACCCTTGTCGGTAACAACGTACTGACGGTCACGGAACATTGTACCGTGCGCCTTGATAGCCTGATTGACGTAATGTGCAAGCTCCGCATTCTCGGGATCTGTAAAGTTCTCAACGCCAAAGAATGCCTCTGCCTTTTTAGCGCCGCTCGGAGTAAGAGTTGCATTACGGGCCTTTTCGTCAACTATATAATCGGCATCAATATCATCGGTATCCTGCTTGTTGTCAACCTCCTTGAGAACAAGCTTTTTAAGTGAACGCGCAAATGTGTTCGCGCGGTCGTACATATCCGTAGGATCCTCTCCTGCGCCGGATATTATCAAGGGAGTTCTTGCCTCGTCGACAAGGATCGAGTCAACCTCGTCCACGATTGCAAAGCTATGTCCTCTCTGAACCATTCTCTCCTTATAAACGACCATGTTGTCGCGGAGATAGTCAAAGCCGAACTCGTTGTTAGTTCCGTATGTGATATCGGCAAGATATGCCTGTCTCTTATCGTCGGGGGACATTCCGGGAATTACAAGGCCTGTTGTAAGTCCCATAAAACCGTATACTCTGCCCATTTCCTCGCTATCACGAGTAGCAAGGTAGTCGTTTACGGTGACAATGTGAACACCCTTTCCCGCAAGCGCGTTAAGGTATGCGGGGAGTGTTTCTACAAGAGTTTTTCCCTCTCCGGTCTTCATCTCGGCGATTCTTCCCTGATGCAGGAGGATACCACCCAAAAGCTGAACGTGGAAGGGTCTCTTACCCAAAACTCTGTCTGCCGCCTCTCTGACTGCGGCGAAGGCATCCGGCAAGATATCGTCAAGCGTTTCGCCGTTTGCAAGTCGCTCCTTCAAAAGAGGTGTGACGGCGCGAAGCTCATCGTCGCTCATTGCTGAATATTTACCCGCAAGCTCCTCTATAATCTTAGCTGTTTTTTCAAGCTTTTTTATCTGCTTTTGACTGTAGGTTGCAAAAAGTCCCATACAAGTTCTCCGTTCTCCGTAAACTCGGTAATATACTGTTTTTAAATCACAAAAAAAATTATACAACAATTTATTATACATTAAAAAAACACTTAATACAATCCCTATTTGTAAATTTTCACAAAACACTTGAAAAATTTACACTCTTGCTATATAATTAAAGCTGGAAATTACAAATTTGCTTCAATGCAGAACGGAGTAACATGCGACACATAAATATTGTACTCTGCGAGCCTGAAATACCGCAGAATACCGGAAACATTGCGCGCACCTGCGCCGCGACGGGCGCTTCCCTTCATCTTATCCGTCCGCTGGGCTTTGAAATAGACAATGCCAAGCTAAAGCGTGCGGGACTTGACTATTGGGACAAGCTTGATATAACCTTTTACGACGGGCTTGACGATTTTTATCAAAAGCACCCCGGAGTGACTGTTTATTACTTCTCTACAAAGGCTAAATACAAATATTCGGATGTAAAGTATGACGGCGACGTCTACATAATGTTCGGAAAGGAAACCAAGGGGCTTGACGAGGAGCTTCTGTATAATAATCCCGAAACCACGGTAAGAATACCGATGAGAGATCACCTTCGCTCCCTGAATCTCTCCAACTCGGTGGCTATTGCGGTATACGAGATACTTCGCCAGTGGGATTTCGAGGGCATGCAGGAATCGGGCGAGCTTACAAAATTCACTTGGGATGAATAATATGCAAAAGAAAAAAGTAACCGTTGCAATGAGCGGCGGAATAGACAGCGCGGTGGCGGCGCTTCTTGTAAAGGAGCAAGGCTATGAGGTTGTCGGCGCAACAATGAGGCTTTGTGACAAAATACTACCCGACGGAACAGACGCAACACAAAGTGATATTAATGACGCCAAAGATATATGCGACAAGCTGAATATACCGCATACCGTCTATGATCTTAAGGACGAATTTAACTCAATTGTTATAAAGAATTTTGTCAACACATATCTGCAAGGCGGAACTCCGAATCCTTGTATTGTATGCAACAAGAACCTTAAGTTCGGGCTGCTTCTTGATCTTCAGCTTGCGGCGGGCGCCGACTACGTTGCAACCGGTCATTACGCCAATATCGTCAAGGACGAAAACGGCCGTTTTCTTCTGAAGAAAGCAGCTGACCCCAGAAAGGATCAGACATACATGCTATGGTCCCTGACACAAAAACAGCTATCTCACACGCTTTTCCCTCTTGGCAATATGACAAAGCCGGAAATACGCGAAATAGGCGCAAAACGCGGGTTCGTTAATGCCCATAAAAGCGACAGTCAGGATATCTGCTTCGTGCCCGACGGAGATTATGCTGCATTTATTGAAAAAACGCTTGGTCAAAAGTATCCACAGGGTAATTACGTTGATGAATCGGGTAAAATTCTTGGTTCTCACAAGGGAATGATACACTACACGATAGGTCAGCGAAAAGGCCTTGGGATCTCAATGAACAAGCATATTTTCGTCATTGATAAGAATGCAGATACAAACACGGTCACTCTTGCAGATGAAGACAAGCTTTTCAAAAGTAAGGTCGTGATTAGGAATATAAATCTTATTCCCTTTGACAAAATTGATGGAAAGATACGTGTTGAGGCAAAAATAAGATACAGTCAAACTCAAAGCTCTGCTTATGCCGAGCAAACCGGAGATGACGAGATAACATTGACCTTTGATACGCCGCAAAGAGCACCCGCCAAGGGACAATCTGCCGTAATGTATATCGGCGATATTGTAGTCGGCGGAGGAATAATTCAATAAAAAATGCACCCGCATGGGTGCATTTTTCTTTTATAGCATAATGGGCATGTTCCTTAAACGATGATCGGTGATACGCGAGTTTATATTGTAGGCGTGGCTCTCAAGATAGTCGGACTCCGCTGCGGAAAGTCCTTGATTTTTAAGCTCCGACGCAATAAGCGAGCAGAACTCCTCAATACCCTTCACGACTTGATCGGAGCAACGCTCAAAGGGAGAGATCAGCAGCTCAAGAAAATATGCAGACTCTCCCATTATGGGCAGATCCTTCATCGCCCTGAACGCCCACTTATAGTATGGCATATGTGTCTTATTTAGAAGAAAAACTATCTCCATTCCCTTTTTCACAAACTCCGAGAGGGCAAGCGCAGCCGCGCCCCCTTCTCCGTGCGCGAGACACCGCGAATAGTTATACTGTCCGTATTGCGCCATATAAAACGCGCAGGATGAGATCTTTTTAAGTCTTACATCCTCCGGCATACCGTTTTTTATGGTGTCGCGTATTGCGGTAAATTCGCCAAGAGGGTCGCAGAACACCTCGCCGTTAACCGCCTCCGCGAGATAATGCGATGGGGTATACAGCCAATCCTCCGTTGTTTCCGGCGCGCCGTTACGCCCCGTGTATTGACGGTAGAAATCAGAGATCGTCATAACTCCCTTCGTACCGCTTCCGTAAAGGCTTTTTTCCTTTAGCTTAAAGCCCTCGAATTCATCGGGAAGCTTTGAATACGCGCGAAACAGCTTGAAGCCGAATTCCTTTTCGTCATTATCGGTAAGCCAGATGCAAAAGCCGGGTTCAAAGTCATGGTCCTTCGATATTTCATCATCGTAACCAAAGCATTCAGAGCCGTGACCGACAAGGCCCACCGCGATCCTGTTCTCATACGCTGCAAATTGCTCGCTTATCATTTTCTTCCCGTACTGCTCGTAAAATGCGCGTGAAAGCTCAATTCCCTTCATAAATTTCCTCAACTGTTTTCTTTAGCTTCTGCTCGTATTCAAAATAACCGAAAAAACCAAATGACGGATGACATTTTGAGCATACAAACGCGAAATTGCCGTCCTTTTTATTGCGCTCGTCCGCCAGAAGCTCCCACGCCTTTTCCATCTCATCATATATACGCTCGTCAAAGTTATCGAGATCATAATAAAGATGCGCGAGGTTTACGTGACTTATCGCGATCTCGCCCCAAAAGCCGCCAAGCCCTTCAAGGATAGAGATAGCCTTAAGACAGCATTCCTCACATCTATCGGCATAGCCAAGCTCCTTATAGGCACTTGATATATTATTGTAGAATGCGGCAAGCCTGAAGTCGTTTTCGGGCAAGGTCTTTTGATAAATTTCTCTTGCCATTTCGTAGTAGCTCATGGCCTTCTCCGTCTCCCCGAACGCCTTCATGGTTGTAGCTCCGTTAAGATATAAGGTTCCCGTAGACTGCAGTCCTTCGAGTCCCAATTTATCTATAATAGCGAAGGCCTCATTTACAGCAAAAAGTGCTTTTTCCTTCTCCCCTGTTCGTCTGAAGTAACCTATTTTTTCATTTAATATTTCAAGCAGTCCGCGCTCGTCATTCAAGCGTCTGGCCTCACTGTCCCAATAATCAAGGATCCTGCCAACACCGTGTATATCATTTTTTTGAAATAAGGAATCTATCTTCTCAATAACTCTGGCAATCGGTACTATATCGTACGACTCCTTGGAGCAACTTTCACAACCGAATTTGTCTGACATAACACAGTTCCTCCTTCTTTTTCAACAATTATACAACAAATGAAAATAAATGTCAATAAATTTGTGTAATATATATTAAAATCACTTGACTTTTCGTTGTATTTATTGTATAATATACTATCAAAATGTAAAAAGGAGGTGTCGGATTGTTAAATTCGTTTTACGCATCAATATCCCCAACGGCAACAGTTATTATATCTATTGCTATAATGTTGTTCTGCGGGTTTGCAATGACAAGACTGACAAAGCTCCTTAAGCTACCCAACGTTACCGCTTACATAACGGTTGGAATACTGATCGGTCCCTTCTGCCTTGACCTCATTCCCCAAAACGTCATTGACGGCACTGATTTTCTTTCGGATATCGCGCTTGCCTTTATTGCCTTCAGTGTTGGAGAATTCTTCAGGCTGAACACACTGAAAAAGAACGGCGCCAAGACTGTTGTGATAACATTGTTTGAGGCTGTGTGCGCATCCGCGCTGGTCTTTTTACTGACATTCTTTATTCTTCATCTTGAAATTGTACTGTGCATTGTTCTTTCCGCCCTGGCTGCGGCGACCGCGCCGACCTCTACCGCAATGACGATAAGACAAACAAAAGCAAAGGGCAATTTTGTTGATTCACTTTTACAGGTCATCGCGCTTGACGATGTGCTCAGTCTTATTGCATTCAGTATCGCTCTTTCAATAGCCGGGGCGTTTCTTGCCGACGGCGCAACGGTTTCTGCCGGAACGGTGATAACTCCGATTGTCATTAATATCGGAATCATGATACTGGGCGGATTCTTCGGATTCTTTTTAAAGCTCCTTATGCCCAAGAAGCGAACCGTTGATAACCGACTTATAATATTGATAAGCACGCTTTTCCTTTTCTGCGGATTGTGCGCGCTGCTTGATATTTCCCCCTTGCTCGGTTGCCTTGCAATGGGTATGGTATACATCAACATATCGGATGACGACAAGATTTACAAGCAAATAAATTATTTCAGCCCCCCTATAATGCTTCTCTTTTTTGTCCGCTCCGGACTGAATCTGAAGCTTGATTCTCTATTCTCACCTACGGGTAACACGGGAAGCGTACCGATAATTGTTATAGCTCTCCTTTATTTTGCTATACGAATGATCGGTAAATACGGCGGCGCGTTCTTGGGCGCGTCTATAATCCGTGCTGACAAAAGCGTGAGGAATTATCTCGGACTTGCGCTTATCCCACAGGCGGGAGTTGCTATCGGTCTTGCCGCTATGGCGGACAGAACTCTTGGAGGCACGGTCGGCGAGAATATTCAGACCATTATATTGGCATCAAGTATTCTATACGAGCTTATCGGTCCTGCCTGCGCCAAGGTTTCACTTTACCTCTCGGGTTCAATATCTGATAAGATCGAGGATATCGCACCTGTGGAAACACTTGACAAGGACGGAAATCCCCGACGCGAGGTGGATATTCTGATAGAACGGATACAAAAGATCCGCGCGGAGATTCCTGAGCCCGAAAAGGTCGAAATGTCTCCCGAAGAGCTTGCCTTTCTTGAGGCCTCCGAGGAGCAATACGAGGCAATGTATGATCTGCATCGGCGAAGAATGAGCCGAAGAAAATAACGAAAGGAAAATAACATGTTACAGAATATAAATCTTTTTGAAGTTACTGACCCCATAAGCAAGCTGCTTGGCGATTGGTCCGCAAAGCTTGATATCTGGTCGATAATACTCCGTATTGCGGTGTCGATCGTTTTTGCCGCGATAATCGGTTGGGAGCGCTCAACCAAGCGTCATGCTGCGGGGCTTAGGACCTTTATGCTCGTATCTCTCTCCGCGACTGTCGCAATGATGCTCGATCTGTTTATGATACAGAGATATTCGGTTGGCTTGCCTATCATATCTACCGCGTTTGTAATAGGCATCGCTATTATCAGCTCCAACTCCATTCTTTACAGCTCCAAGAGCCAGATCAAGGGACTTACAACCGCGGTCGGACTTTGGGCGGTCGGCATTTCCGGACTCCTTATCGGTGCAGGCTTCTACACGGTTTCGCTGATTACTTTTGTGGCGCTTCTCTGCTGTCTTTCCCTCTTCCCGTCTCTTGAAAGAAAATTTAAGAATCAGTCAAACCACTTTGAGATACACCTGGAGCTGAAGCACCGCGACGATCTTCAGAATTTCGTAACAACGATAAGACAGCTTGGTCTAAGGATAGACGACATTGAGGTCAATCCCGCCTACATTAATTCCGGACTGAGCGTATATTCAATTGCTCTTACCATACAAAGCGGTGAGCTTAAGAAATACAAGACCCACACAGAGATAATTGAGGCTCTCAGGTCGATCGAATACATACATCACATTGAAGAAATGACGTAAATCAAAATACCGCCGAATACTCGGCGGTATTTTTTATTTTTTTCGTGAAAACCGATGACAAAACGCCTGATATATGTTATAATTAATTATCTATATATACTTTAGAGGTGCACATGGAATACGCAATATTATTTTGTAGCGTCATTATGCTCTTTGTTTCGGGAGCATGCCTGCTCTACACCGTGAAGATAGCGAAAAAGGTTGAAAACATTGGTGACGAGAGCAACAGCGAAAAAAAGCTTGACGAAATGCGCGAGAGCATTTATAACGAGTTCTCCAGAAACAGAAGCGAGCAAAACCAGGCTCAGATGACACAAAGAAAAGAGCTTGAATCCAAGCTTTCTGCTATTAACACCACTCTTGACAATATAAAAACAACAAATCAGGATCAGTTGATGAAGATCTTCCGCGAGATCACGGTCGGTCTTGCCAAGATAGATGAAACCAATGCAAAGTCTGCCGAAAGACAAAATCTTAAGATTGAAACATCACTTGAGAAGATACGAGAAAGCAACGAGCAAAAGCTTGAGCAGATGAGAAACGTGGTTGACGAAAAGCTGACCACTACCCTCACCCAAAGGCTTGACAGCTCCTTTAAGACCGTTTCCGATCAGCTTGAAAATCTCTACAAGGCTCTTGGTGAAATGAAGGAAATGTCGGGAGGTATTACCGAGCACGTTACATCCCTCAACCGTGTCCTCAGCAACGTTAAGGCGAGAGGAACATGGGCCGAAATACAGCTCAAAAACATACTTGATCAGACCATACCCAACATGTACGTCGAGAACTATGCGTCGAGCAAGTCAAGCAAGGATCGCGTAGAATTTGCTATCAAGATACCGTCGGGTGAGAACTACTCCGAGATCACATATCTCCCCCTCGACTCCAAGTTCCCGATGGAGGACTACGTAAGACTTTGCGAGGCGACCGACAGGGCCGATGCCGATGCAACACGCGCGGCAAGAAAGGCACTTGAGGACAGAGTGATACACGAGGCCAGAACAATTACCAAATACATATCCGTTCCCAAAACAACTCCTTTTGCAATAATGTATCTTGCAAGCGAGGGATTGTATGCCGAGATAGCATCCTCTCCCAACGCAATACCCGAAAGACTCCAGAATGAATTTAACATTATGGTAGCCGGCCCCTCAACGATTACCGCACTGCTTAATTCCCTCTCGCTCGGATTCAGAATCGCGGCTATAAACGAGAAGGCAAACGAGGTCAGAAAGATCCTCTCCGCCGTAAAGGCGCAGTACGATACCTTCTCCGGCGTGCTTGCGAAGGCAAAGAAGAAGATCGACGAGGCGGGCAAGTCGCTTGACGAGGCTCAGCACAGAAACGATATGATACAGAAAAAACTTCGCTCCATTGAAGCACTTGACATCTCCGAATCCGACAGCGTTCTTTACCTTGAAGGTGAATCGACTGATTTCGCTGACGACGAGGAATAAACACATCAATTACTGAAAGGTTATAACATGTTACTTGCAGCTACCTGTCTGTTTGGACTTGAACGCCAGCTTGGCGAGGAAATAGACGCGCTTGGACTTAAGCGTGTGGAAACAATAGACGGACGTGTACTTTTTGAAGGCGAGGAAAAGGATATTCCGCGCGCTAATATTAATTTAAGACTTGCCGAAAGAGTATTTATCGTTCTTGGCAGGTTCCATGCTGAGAGCTTTACCGAGCTTTTTGACGGTACGTTCGACCTCCCTTGGCATGAATGGATAGGAGTTAACGACGAATTTCCCGTTACAGGTCACTCTATAAAGAGCAAGCTGACAAGCATTCCCGATTGCCAGAGTATAGTTAAAAAAGCTATTGTCAACAGGCTTTCCAAAGAATACGGCATCGCGTGGTTTGAGGAGACCGGGGTAAAGTATAAGGTTGAATTCTTCATTTTGAAGGACGAGGCGATGCTTCTTATTGACACCTCGGGCATTGCTCTGCACAAGAGAGGATACCGTCCCGATGCCGGCGCCGCACCCCTGAGAGAAACATTGGCCGCGTCCATTGCCCTCACAAGTCGCCCGAAGGACGACGTTCTGATATGGGACCCCTTCTGCGGCTCCGGAACGATTGCCATTGAAGCGGCGATGATAGCAAGGAGAATTGCCCCCGGACTCAAGCGCGAATTTGCCGCAGAAAAATTCCCGCGTATCCCCCTCAAAATGTGGAACGACGCGAGAGAAGAAGCAGCTGCGTTAGAAATAAAGGATTCTACATTTGAGGCATGGGCATCCGATATCGACGAGGACATGCTTGATATTGTATACGAAAACGCGCTTCGCGCAGGCGTTGAGGAAAACATCAACATCTTCCATGCAGACGCAAGAAAGATTCAAAAGCCCTCCGACAGGCGAGGTACTATAATCTGCAATCCCCCTTACGGAGAACGCATGGGCGATATGAGAGAGGTTGAGCAGTTGTACCGTGAGATAGGCAAGAATTTCAAGAGCTTTGAGCCTTGGCACATCTACGTTATAACCTCCTGCGAGTATTTTGAGAAGCTGTACGGCAGACGATCCGATAAATCAAAAAAGCTTTATAACGGTATGCTTCCCTGCACGCTATACCAATTCTTCAAGCCCGCGGAATTCAGAGACAACCGCCCCCAATTCAAGCAATTTGATAAAAATAAATCCTATCCCAAACAAAGAAAGAAATAAGAGGAAACAATGCTTAATTTATGTGATCCCAGAACAATAAAGCAGGTCATGGACATGTTTGGACTCAGCTTTAAAAAGGAGTTCGGACAAAACTTTTTAACAGACAATATGACGGTTGAGGATATTGCCGATGCCTGCAACGATGACAAGGATATTACCGTTGTTGAGATCGGACCCGGTATCGGTTGCATGACTCGCGAGCTTTGCGAGAGATACTCCCGAGTTGTCGCTTTCGAGATAGATGAGGGGCTTATCCCCGTGCTTAAATATACCCTTGACGGATACAAGAACGTTACAGTGTACAATGAAGATATCATGAAAGCAGACATTAAGTCTATACTTGCTCCCTACTTCGAGATGGGCAAGGTTGCCGTCTGCGCTAATCTCCCCTATTACATTACAACTCCTATTCTGATGAAGCTTATTGAATCGGAGCTTCCCTTTGAAAGCATTACCGTAATGGTTCAGACAGAGGTCGCCGAGCGTCTTGCGGCAGGCGCGGGAAACAAGAACTGCGGAGCGATTACCGCCGCGATCGACTACTACGGTAAAGCGGAGCTGCTCTTCAAAGTAAGTGCCGACAGATTTATGCCTCCACCGAAGGTTACTTCATCCGTAGTGAGAATAGATCTCTGGAAAGACAAGCCCGTAAAGCCTATCGACGAGGCCCTCTTCTTCAGAACCATCAAGGCGGCTTTTGAGCAGAGGAGAAAAACGCTCCCCAATTCCCTTTCCACGGGATTCCCCGAGATCAGCAAGGAAGAGCTCACAGAGATAATTATTGCTTGCGGCCACAAGCCAGAAGTCAGAGGCGAAAAGCTCTCGGTTAGGGATTTCTGCACGCTTTCCGACAAGATCTATTCAAAATTGAATTCATAAAGGATATATAATGAAAAAATTTCATTTATTGCTCCTCATGCTCGCATCGGCTCTATTGCTCCTGCTTGTCTCCTGTGACGGAGAGTGCAAGCATCCGAGCTTTACGATATCGAGCGTTGAGGCAGACTGCACACGGAGCGGCGAGATAGTCTATACGTGTGACGATTGCGGATATTCATATAAAGACAGTATAACCGAGCCCAAAGGTCACACGTTTGTAGCATCTACCGTGTCACCTACATGCACCGAGGACGGATATACCGAATATAAGTGCCAATGCGGGTTCTCATATCGATCGGATATTGTTTCCGCAAAGGGACACGAGTATATTGATACCGTTACCCCGCCGACTTGCACGAGCGAGGGCTATACAACACACAAATGCCCGGTCTGTAATTATTCGTACATTTCCAACCATACAAATACCGCGCAGCACAACTACAAGGCTGAGGTATATGCCCCTACCTGCTCGAAGCAAGGCTACACGCTCTATTCCTGTGTCGATTGTGACGACGAGTACACGTCTGATTACACCCAAAAAACAGCGCATATCATGCTTGCAACAGATACTGCGCCGACTTGCGAGAATGAGGGCTACACCAGCTTCACTTGTATTGAATGTGGATACACCTACAAATCCGGTTTTCAGGCACCGCTTGGGCATAAAATGTCAAGTGAAATTACAGAACCCACTTGCGTGGATGAGGGACATGCTACATACCACTGCGAGAGATGTGATTACAGCTACACCAATGTAATTAAGCCTATCGGTCACTCATTTTCCGCTATTGTGACTATGCCCACTCTTTCTGACATGGGATACACCGAATACACCTGTCAAAACGTTGGATGTGATTACGCATACACAGGAGACTTTGTTTTTTACAGTGATCTTCTCCCTAACGGCGCTTATGCCGGAACGTCGACGCCAATGGCGCAAGGAATAGACGTTTCCGTATACAATTACGCCGAATTTGAGTCGATTGACTTTGCATCAATAAAAGAAGCCGGCATTGACTATGTTATTATAAAGGCCGGAAGCACATACCGCGAGAATTTTACTCTTGGCGGTATTGAACCGACATTTGAGAAAAGCTATGCTGATGCTAAGGCTGCCGGACTTGACGTTGGCGTATACTTTTACACATATGCCACAAGCGTGAATGAAATAATTCAGGATGCGCGATTGCTTTTGAGCATTCTTGACGGCAAGCAATTTGAGTATCCGATATACCTTGATCTTGAGGATGACTCGCTTGCAGGTCTTGACAAAGCAACTATAACGGAAATGTGCGTTGAATTCTTCACTATTCTTCAGCGCGCGGGATATTACACCGGTCTTTACGTTAATGACACGTGGCTTAAAAACCATGTTGATACGGCGACCGCTTTACAATACTTTGAAATTTGGTATTCGCGTCCAAATGAGGTATGGGATACCGAAAAATACGGCGAAAATCTTGGCATGTGGCAGTATAGCTTCACGGGCACGTTTGATTTTATGGAGGGTATTCCGTTTGATTTGAATCTTGCATATAAAAACTATCCTGAAATTATTAAAAACGGTGGTTTTAACGGATACACCAAAGAGGAAATAAAATTTATTGATTCGGACAAAGAATTCGTTTACGTTATCGCAAATTCGATAAACGTCCGTTCAACTCCCGATTTCGATTCTGCCGAAAATCTAATCGGCACTGCATATCTTGGCGACTGCTTTGAGCTGATTGAAAAAAACGAGGGATACCTTAAAATCAAATTCAACGGAACACACGCCTATATTACCGCAAATAAAACCTACATTTCCTTTGACTATCCCTTGAAATAAAAAAAGGTGTTACCCATCGGGGTAACACCTTTTTTTATTGATTGAATTAAGCCTCAGGCTTCTTCTCAAGCTTAAGAGGATAGTCACCGAGGTGCTCCATCTTAAAGCCGTTTGCCTTATATGCCTCGTAGTCAAATGCCTCGAGCTCATCGATTGCGAGTTTGTGGAACTCATAGAAGTTGTACCACCACTCGTAGTCAGTACCGAGATCAGCGTTGAGGTAAGCGTCTGCAATGTCACAACCCATAGCGGGAGCTACGTAGAACGCACCCATAGCGAGAACGTTTACACCGTTACCTGTGATAGCGCGGCGTGCAGCGGGAACGCTCTCAACAACACCTGCGTGAACGTGGGGGCACTTGCTTGCAGCGATATGGATACCCATACCTGTACCGCAGAAAAGAAGCGCTCTCTCAAAGTTACCCTCAGAGATCTGCGCGCCAACGCGGAGACCAACTCTGTGGAACATGTTCTCTGTGTCGTTAGGATCGCTGTCCTTTGTTACGCCGAGGTCTGTGATCTTCCAGCCCTTTTCCTGAAGGTGAGCAACTACTGCTTCCTTAAGCGGAAAGCCTGCGAAGTCTGCACCGACTACTAAGTACTTGTCCTTAACTGTTTTCATAATAAGTTCTCCTTATATGTAAAATTTATTTTTTAATTACAAAAGTGTTTTTGCCTGCGGAAAGCTTATTGCCGTCGTAGGTTGCATCGATTCCCTCGGGGAGAATTACGGTGTATTCTACGTCATCGCCCTTAAACTCCCATCCAAGCTCTATTATACCTCTGACCGTAGTCATCTTTGTATAGATATATTTTGCCTCTTTTATAAACTGAGGACGGAGAGTTATCTTTTCAAAGCCGGGATACTCGGGCATAGGCTCGATTCCGAGCATAGTCTTGACAAACCAACCCATAACATTGGAATACATATGGTGGTTGTGAGAATCTCTGTCTGCACCGTCCCAGCACTCCCAAAGAGTGTCTGCTCCACGCTCATACCATGATCTGTAACCCGGATCGCTCTCGGTGATAAGCTTGTATGCAAGATCTCCTCTGCCTGCCTCACCAAGCGCGTCGTAAAGATACTGAACACCAAGCATTCCTGCAGTGAGCGTACAGTTGGATCTTTCAACGACCTCTGCCATTTGCTTTGAAATAGCCGCCTTATCGGTGTAAAGACCATACATGATCATCATAGCTACGCTTGTCTGCTCGTCAATAGTACATCTGCCGTTCTCGTCTATATACTGCTTTGTGAAGAGCGACTTATAATATTCGAGCTTCGCGTCAATCTCATCAGAGCTAAGACCGGCAAGACGTCGCGCAAGAGAGGTTATCTTAAAGCCCTTTAGCATGCAAATATCTCTTACAAACTCTTTAGGAATGAGTGTACTGTTGCCCCATCCCATCCAGTCGGCAAGAATGAAGTTCTCATTTCTCTTAACATATCCCTCAAGGAATTCAAGATATTTTTCAAACTGAGGGATAGCGCCTGTCAGCATACTGCTGTCGCCCGTGTAGAGATATATTCTGTAAGGCAATTCATAGATCATGCAGTCACATACCGGTCCCCAATCACGTCCCCAACCCGGATGTGAAGGGATAACTGCGCTTAATGCTCCGTCAGGGTGCATGTCCGCCTTGATATCCTCGAACCATTTCTCATAGAAAGGTAAAATATCAAAGTTGATCAGTGTCTGCTCAATGGAAGCCTGCGCGTCGTTCATCCAGCCAAGCTTCTCTCTTGTAGGGCAGTCGGTAAGCGCCCAGAAAAGATTGGAAAATACCGATCTTACGCCCGCATCGTAAATATACTGAATTACCGGGTTTCCACACTTAAACTCGCTTGTATGCGCGACATCGTTATGGATAAAGTATGCCTTAAGTTCCTCTGAATCGGGTGCTTTATCAAGTCCTTTTATAAGAACATATTTGAATCCGTGATAGCAGAACTTGGGCTTAAATGTATCGACATTGCCCGAAAGGATCATTTTATTGATATGGAACGCACGCTGCTCGGGATAGTTGTGAAGCTTATGGAGATTATTGAGCTTTACTCTACCGTCAGGATAAACGTCCTCGGTATAGTGGAACTCAAGCTCCTGCCCACGTTCCCCTTGAACTGTAATGCCCATATAACCCGAAATGGTATGTCCGAAATCAACGAGATAGCCCTCGTTTGTCTTTCTAATCTCTTTGGGAGAATATACCTCCATCTCTCTTATGGGCTGGCAGGTAGTTAACTTGAACTCTGCGGTGATCTCCACGTCGTCACGTTCGATTGCGGCATACCAATCCGAATCATCATAACCGACCTGCATCCATGCTTCGTCGTATTTTCTCATATCAACGAACTCGCCACTGCGAAGCTGGCTATACGTAATATATGACTTTTCACGATTTGCCTTCCAGCTCTCGTCACTGACCAATGCATTCTTTCCGTTAACATTCAAGGAAAGGATAAACTGTGGCGCATCTCTCCAATAGGATTCACTAAATAACCATGCGGTGGCAATTGATTCATTGAAAAAACCATTGCCCGCCATAACGGTTACAACATTTTTTCCCTTCTTAAGGAGTGCGGTAACATCATATTTATTGTACCAAAGAATTTTTTTATAGTCACTGGAAGCAGAGATAAATATATCCTCGGTAATAAGCTGACCGTTAATGCGATATTCAGCAAATCCCGGGCTCTGTACGAATATCTCCGCGCACTTGACGTCTTCTTCAATAACGAATTCACGCCTGAACATCGGTATCGGGTCGTATTCACTATACTCAGGTGTAAAGGTTTTCTGCGCCTTGATAAACTTGGCGCCCGTAAAAACACCCTGAGGATCAACCTTTGTAGAAAAAGCCATCATAGACCTCCTATTTTTGCGTTATATGATACATTAATTATATCTCTAATTCATTGTTTTGTCAACCGTAATAATATAAAAATTTATATTATTACACTTAGAAAAACAGGTCGCGGCTATCA
>JAZSBL010000025.1:0-71053 GCA_045602385.1 Eubacteriales bacterium
ATCATCCCGCAGGGAGATCGTCTGCATCACGCTCTGCAGATCATGGTACCCGTCGGGCCGCTTACCCAGAACATCCAGTGTCAGATTCACCTTCGCGTAAGCAGGTTCAAAAATTGTGGTCATTTAATCTTCCGTCCTTCCAAATAGTATCTCTTTTCCCGGGCGTGACCCATTGAGAAGGTCTTTCTCGGCAATGCGCCATCGCAGATAACGGTTTTGAAGAGCATATCCTTGCTCATTCCCTCAAAGAGCATGCCAACCGCATTTTCCTTTTTTGAAAGTGTCTTCGTACTATCAATTCCGTGTATGTAATCAATAACAACGCCCTCGTGGCTCTTGACGTACTCGTCAAGGAACGCCTGAAGCGTGCCCACGGGAAGCTGTGCGGTGGGATTTTGGCAAGTGACCGTCTTGCTCTCCTCGCCGATTACAAGCTCAAAGCTCTGAGCCTCTCCACCACCGTTGCGGGAAGCAAGGTATGACTCAAGCTCCTTCACAAAACCCGCTCTGTCAACGCTAAACGCGACCCTGTATATAGGCTCAAATTCAAGCGCATCATCATGGAGATTTACTATCTCGCAAAGCGCGTATCTTGCAGGGTGGTCTGCCGCCGCTTCCGCGCCGATCTCGGTCTTGATCTCCTCGTAAAGCGCCTTCGCGCTTGCAAGCGAGTGATTTCCGTCACCTATCGCAAAGAGGAGCGCAGGCGCATCCACGCCGTATTTCTCCTGCATAACGCCCTCTGCACAAAGGACATTGAGCGCCTCGTTTATCTTATCAAAATCGCTCTCGTCAACAAAGTATCCCGTAACGTGTCCGCTGTTTGCCATAAGGTCGAAATCGTATGCCTTTTTATAGCTTTCCGCCTTTGCCGCCACGGGCTCTACAACGGTTCTGTCCTTATCGTCTATCAGGATCATTATATGTGGCATCTCTATTGCGGCTCCGCGACGAATAGCTACTCTCGGAGGAATTCTCTCAAGCACGGTGCCCTCGGTCGCACGGGTGATCGTGACAGAGCCCTTGTTGTAGTTATACTCCTCAAGGTCGATAGCGCCGACTATTCCGCGCCTGACCTTGCCGTCAGACTGTACTCTCTCAAGGTATATCATAGTGTTTTCATGGCACTTGAGCGTTCCGTTATCAAGATACTCTCTCATTCTTGCGTTGATCTTCGGGATCGCTTCCGCCTCCATGTCGAGATATGCCTCCGGAAGCATCAGATCAAGTGTCGATGGCGTGCCGTCAACGTATGCTCTCGCGCTTCTCCAATACTCTCTCTCGCTTGTGTACTGGTCGCAGGCTACGCACGCCCACTTGGTTCCTCTCTCACCTTCAAGATCGGGCAGATATATATTAGCAGGATAAAATAATTGTTTCATTTCAAGACTCCTTTTGAGTTTATGCATATATGATAGCATAAAACGCACAACAAATCAATACCCAAAAGGAATTCTTGTATACGTATTCAAATGAAAAGCACTGCCGGGAGCAATTTTTATTGAGATTTCCTATTGACAACCATGTCGATTTTCCATATAATATGTATATAATTCGCATTTACTTGCATTTTACCGAAAGGATATATATAACCATGGCAATTAAAGTAGTTAAATTCGGCGGCTCCTCTCTTGCAGACGCGGAGCATTTCCGCCAGGTAGCCTCAATAGTTAAGGCTGACCCCGCGCGACGCTACGTTATCCCCAGCGCACCCGGAAAGAGATTTTCCGATGACACAAAGGTCACGGACATGCTCTACACATTCTACGAGCTTGTTCGCTCCAGAGCGGCAAGCGAGGTAATAGATGCGCAGTACGAAAGCATCAAGGCAAGATATAACTCTATAATTAAGGAACTCGGCATTAATCTCGACCTCACAGGTGAATACGAGTATATCAAGAACGCTATTCTCCACAGCTCAGGACGTGACTTTGCCGCAAGCCGCGGAGAATACCTCAACGGTATCATTCTTGCGAAATACTTGGGCTTCGACTTCATAGACGCCGAAAACGTTATCTACTTCAAGGAAAACGGAAGCTTTGACGAGGAAAAGACCAACGATATGCTCTCCCTTGAGCTTAAGGACCACAAGTATGCGGTAATCCCCGGCTTCTACGGCATCAACCCCAACGGAACAGTTGTTACCTTCTCTCGCGGTGGCTCTGATATTACCGGTTCTATCGTTGCGCGCGCGGCAGAGGCAGATCTCTACGAGAACTGGACCGACGTTTCGGGCTTTATGATGGCAGACCCCAGAATCATCAAGAATACCCAGCCCATCGATACCATCACCTATCGTGTGCTTCGTGAGCTTTCCTACATGGGCGCAACCGTTCTCCACGAGGACGCTATATTCCCTGTTCGTTACGCCGGTATCCCGATCAACATAAAGAACACCAATCGTCCCGAGGATAAAGGAACAATGATCGTTTCTCAGGCTTCGGGCTACGACACCGAGCACGTTATCACCGGTATTGCCGGAAAGAAGGGTTTCTCGGTTCTCACTATCGAGAAGGATATGATGAACTCCGAGGTGGGATTTGGACGCAAGGTGCTTGAATCTCTTGAGGACTTCGGTGTTTCCTTTGAGCATCTCCCCTCCGGTATCGATACCATGAGCGTTGTCGTTCAGAATGCGCAGATCAAGGGCAACGAGGAGAAGATAATTGCCGCAGTAACCAGAAGAACCAAGCCCGACAGCATCACTCTTGAGGGCGGACTTGCGCTTGTCGCAGTAGTTGGACGAGGAATGGTAAAGGCACGTGGAACCGCCGCTCGCGTATTCAACGCGGTATCCAATGCAGGCGTTAACATCAAGATGATCGATCAGGGCTCATGTGAGCTTAACATCATCGTAGGCGTAGACGAGCATGATTTCGAGACCACTCTCAATGCTATCTACAATGAGTTTGTGAAATAACAAAACACAAGAAAAAAACCGTTGCGGTGCAACGGTTTTTTCTTTATAATTCAAAAATTTTTACTGATTTTATTACGGTATCCGCATCGCGGGCAACGGCCTCGCCGAGCGCGAAGAATTCGCCCCTCTCGTTGGCAATTCTGACCCTTTTGCCGACGGATATATCTGTCTTTATCTTTTTCTGATAGATCGGGCATCCGGCACGGAAAAGCTTCTCAAAAAACGCAGGCAATCTAACAATTTCAAGATCAGAAAACAGTCTTTCGGTGGGTAACAGTAACCCGTCACGCTCGTCTTCGCTCATCGTCTGTATTGCCTCAAGAGTGTGGCACTCTAAAATCGAAATTCCACACGCCTCAGTCCTCTCAAGAGCCGACATTGCCGCGCCGCAGCCAAGTCTTGCGCCGATATCCGCGCAAAGTGTCCTTATATACGTGCCGCCACTGCATTTTACGTCCAAAACGTAGTCGGTGGCGCTATCGGTTGGCTCACAGGTAAGCGAAAGCACCTCTATCTCCCTCGCTTCGCGCTCGATAACAACTCCCTGTCTTGCAAGATCGTAAAGCTTCTGTCCGTTGACCTTCAAAGCAGAATACATCGGCGGTATCTGCTTTATCTTGCCCACAAATCCCGCACACGCACCAACGACCTCGTCTGCGGAAGGAATATTCTCGCTCCTCGTTAAAATTTCACCTGTCGTGTCCTCGGTATCGGTCGTTATGCCGAGACGCATTCCCGCGCGATATCCCTTTCTGTCAGAGGAGATATATTCGCAGGCCTTAGCAGCCCTGCCGACAAGAACCACAAGCACACCCGTCGCCATAGGGTCAAGCGTTCCCGCGTGACCTACGCGCTTTGTACCGTACAGCCTTCTTATTTTGTTTACCACGTCGTGCGAGGTCATCCCCGCGGGCTTATAAACGGGCAGGATTCCGCCGGGGAGATTGTCCCTTTCGGTGTGCTTGACTCCCATCAGTTGAACCTCACGATCGCAGAATTAATGGCATAGCCCTTTTCAGACCAGTTTTTCTCATACTCGGTCATTACGTTACCCTCGGCGCGGTCGCTGTTGTGAAGGTCGCGTGTCATCCACTCAACCGTACAGCCGAATTCCTCAAAGGATTCAAGTGAAAAATCAAACAGGCCCACATTGTCGGTCTTGAATATAAGTCTGCCGTCCTCCTTCAAAATTCGCTTGTATCGCTCAAGGAATATACGGTGCGTCAAGCGACGCTTGGCATGCCCCGCCTTGGGCCACGGATCGCTGAAGTTGAGATATATACGGTCAAGACAATGCTCCGGAAACCACTCGTTAAGATTATCGGCATTGCCGATGATAAAACGGAGATTGTCGGGTCGCTCGTCAGAGCAAGCCATCGCTTTTTCAAGCGCTACGCAGCATACGTCAGGCACCTTTTCCATCGCGATAAGGTTCTCGTGGGGGCGCGCCTTTGCCGTTCCAACGGCAAAATTACCCTTTCCGCAGCCTATTTCAAGGCAGAGTCCCTTGCTTTTGTCGGAAAAGGGTGACGCGGGATCCGCCATAAGCACCGACGGATCGGCTATAAGTAACTCGGCACAGGCTCTGATCCTCTCCTCGCCGTGCCTCTTTTTTCTCATTCTCATAAATATATACCTCTATGTCATACTAAAACAAACAATTTAATGTAACGCCACGTCTATCGTGGAATTTCACCCCTACTCTCCTCTATTAAAAGTTTTTGGGGAGGTGGGGAGAGTGCAGAGAGGGGAGGAGACCTCTTTTTCCCAAAAAGGGTCTCCTCCCCTCTCTGCTATCTATCATCAAACGTTAAATCTGAACAGAACGATATCTCCGTCCTTCATGACGTATTCCTTACCCTCACTGCGGACAAGGCCCTTATCCTTTGCGGCAACCATATTTCCGCACTCAACAAGGTCGTCAAATGCGATGACCTCTGCACGAATAAATCCGCGCTCGAAGTCGGAGTGGATCTTACCTGCCGCCTGGGGCGCCTTAGTTCCCTTTGTGATAGTCCAAGCACGAACCTCCTCAGGTCCCGCGGTCAGATAAGAGATAAGACCGAGAAGCGAATAGCTCGCCTTGATAAGCTTGTCAAGTCCGCTCTCCGCAATTCCCATATCCTCAAGGAACATCTGCTTTTCCTCGCCCTCAAGCTCCGCTATCTCGGACTCAATACCGGCGCAAACAGCAATAACGGCACTGTTCTCTGTTGCGGCAAATTCCTTGACCGCCATATATGCGGCATTATCTGTCGGCTCTGCGGCAACCTCATCCTCGCTTACGTTTGCAACGTAAATAACAGGCTTACGTGTCAAGAGCGGTGTGTCGAAAAGACAAGCCTCCTCGTCTTCTGTAAGAGTCATTGTACGCGCGCACTTGCCCGACTCAAGAACAGCATAAATACGCTCGAAGAGCTCAAGCTCGCCCGCGAGGGTCTTGTCGCCCTTCATAGCCTTCTTGGTTCTGTCTATTCTTCTCTCAACCATCTCCATATCCGAGAAGATAAGCTCCATATTGATAGTTTCAAGATCGCGCATGGGGTTGACCGAGCCGTCAACGTGGATTATATTTTCGTCCTCAAAGCAACGGACCACGTGGATTATCGCATCGCACTCGCGGATATTGGACAAGAACTTGTTTCCAAGTCCCTCACCCTGGGATGCGCCCTTTACAAGTCCCGCGATGTCAACGAACTGAATTACCGCAGGGGTGTACTTCTTGGGGTCGTACATCTTGGCAAGCACGTCAAGACGGCTATCCGGCACAGTAACAACTCCCACGTTGGGTTCTATTGTGCAGAAGGGATAGTTTGCCGACTCCGCTCCCGCATTTGTCAAAGCGTTAAAAAGTGTTGATTTTCCTACGTTGGGAAGTCCCACGATACCAAGTTTCATATATTTCTCCTTGTGGCTTACTTAAAATGCCCATATTTTCCTATTTTACGTATATTATACAACATTTGCAGTAAAAATTCAAGCATTGGGCTGAAATTTGCAGACAAAAAAAGGGCGGCTACGCCCAGAGGTGGACGTAGCCGTAATTTCTTATTTAATTTGGATGTGCATTCCACTTGTATGAGCCATACGAGCTTCCTATTCCTCTTTCGAGTTCAAAGTATCCGTCGGTACATACGACCCTTGAGTCTTCCTTGAGTCCATTATGCCACTCATCATGGCTGTTATTAACGATTTCCTGCCATTCTGCCATGGTACCATTAAAGTTGATGGTAACTACCTTGATATCCGAGCCGAAGTTTCGTGAGAATGTGTTTTTGCCAAGATATTCAAGGGTGTTTGGCAACGATACGGCGGAAAGTGAAGACGTGTACGCAAGCGCGTTGCCCTCTATTCTCTTTACTCCCTCTCCGACTGTGATGTTCTGAACTCCTGAGCCATAGTCAAAATTATTTTCGTTCTTATAGAGCTTTGCAATGATCTCAACGGGAATTCCGTTGACCGCTCCGGGTATCTTGGTAGGATTGTTCAACGTATCGACCGCTTCCACGCGGTAATAGTTGATTATTCCGTCTCCGTCGCTGTCTACCGGTATAAGATTGAGATTTCCTGTATACGTGTAGATCAGTCTTACGGTAATGTTGCTCGTTGCTCCCTCTATCTTATAATTATCCCACTTTACGCTCATGTCCTGAGCTGCGGCCGCCTGCGCATATTCAGCAAGCTTTGCATCAACAATTGCCTGACCTTCACTCGACAGATTCTTAGCTGAGCTCTTGAAGCTTTCCTGATACACAACATTACCGTCGTTATCAACGAACATTATCTGATATATACTATCCCATTTAGCCGAAAGCGTATAGCTGTTGGTGTTTCCTGCCGAGTAGTAGTAGACAGCCTCTGCATTGGCATTCAGCCAATATGCAAACGGAAGACCACCGTTATCCGGACCGCTTTCTCTTACGTAATACTCAATGGTATTATCCGTGATGCAATCAACGGCATATTGCTCGTTGCCGTTCATATACGTGATCGTGTAGATAACAGGCTTAAAATCAAAGTTGATAAGCATCTCGCCCGATGAAATGTTTTCGTTCAGCGTGTATGTAACGTATAGCGTTATCTCCTCGCCGGGCGCGATCGGCGTGCCACTATAATAGTTCATGCCCTGCGCCGATGGAACAACGTTTGATCCCGCCTCGTCAAGCGACGCGGTAATAGTCACCTTGTCGGCAGCCCCGCCAAGCGCCGTGTCATACCGTGTTCCTGCATAAACGTACGTGTTGCTCTCGGACTCGTTTTTCGCGGTGATCCTATAAACGATCTTTTGCCCCGCGTTGCCCGTGACCGTGGTATTTATATTGGTCGGCAACAGTAACTTGTTGGATTGTGTGGCATCGGTGCCGTCCCATACGGTAACATCCCGAATCACCATGCAATCAAAATCCATAGCTTCAGCATTAACCGAACCGTTAATTAACAAATCCGAGCTTATGCTTGCGTATCCTATGCACGCAAATATAGACATAAGGGAGAGCGAGATTCCGATAAGGCACTTTAACCATGTCTTCATGTATCTCACTCTCCCCTCGTTTGTAATTTACTGTTCGTTATTTTCTTCTGTGGGAGTGATCATTGCAGTGAATATCTGTTCAGCCTTGCGTCTGACTACTCCGATGATCTTTTTCAAGGGATGACCGATAGTCTCGGGATCAACCTTGTAATTTCCTCTTGAGACCTCCGCCTCTCTAACGATCTCCCTGTCGTTGTGGATATCTCTTGTAGGAACAAGGACTACGTCTCCTGCCTCAACGGAGTTTCCGTCGGGATCGTAACGGTAGGTCTTATCGGGACGCTCCTTCCAGAACACATCGATAGCGTCTACACCGATCTCCTCGGGCTCTTCAATCTCAGGGATGGCGGCGATAAGCTCCTCGACCTCAGCTTCGGGCTCTACAAGCTCCTCTGTCTTTGCTTCTTCATCGGGTGTCTCGTCCGCCTCGACCTCAGACTCCTCTTGCTCTACCGTTGCCTCAACCTCAAGTACCTCGTCCGCCTCAACCTCGGGCTCCTCAAGAACCGTTTCAATAACCGGCTCGGGCTCTGTGGGCTTTTCGGGTGCAGGGGGTGTGTTTACTACGACCTTAACCACGGGACGTACAACGTTCGTGATATTGGGCTGTACTATCGTTGTGGGAGCGGTATCCTTGGGCTCTGCCTCGGGCTCGCTGTATCCTTCAACGCTTACAGTATAAACGTAGAGAAGCTTACTGTCTGTGGGAATTATGAACTTGGTGCAGGTCTTGTCTGCATTTTCGTTCATAAGTATGGGTGCCTGGATCGTATCACGGATCTCAAGCATCTCGTCAAAGGTATCAACCATAATAATCTGGTATCCACCTGTCTCGAACATATTGTTGATCTTCTGGATATAGGACTTGTACTGCGAGATTATCTTCTTTACACGTGCTGTGTAAGTGATATCGGGTGTTCTTGTAAGGTAGATAAATGCTACAAGAACAAGGATACAAAGCACATCCAGAACACCTATAACGATAGCCGATGTCTTAAATGCCTCGCTTCCCGCTCCTCTTGTGCAGGCGATCATCTTCGCCTCCTCGTCCGGAACTGAGGAAGTCATTTTTATGTTGACCGTTTTGGTCGTAAGAGGTATACGAAGCTCGGAAGTGTAGTTATCAACCGCGCTGCCCGAAAAGGCCTCGCAATCGCTCAACACATCAACCTCAAGGGTCAAGACGATGTTGCTTGTAGTGCTTGTAAGACCATAGGTGTCAAGGAATCTGTTGGCAAGATCGTTGTACTCGTCGTAATTGATAACCACGATCTCGTTGATCCTTAATCTGTCAGAGCTGCTCTGCGACTTGTTCTGCACGTTGACAAGCTCGTATTCGGGATTGAATATGGCGCTCTTGGAGCTGTTATCGATTATCTCAAGCTTTGACTTGATGGTATATGAATAACGGTAATTTACGTCCTCGGTATCCATATCGATCTCGTATGAAAAGTCCGCTATAATGCGATCGATAAGAGATGCGACGTAAGACTGATTTTCCGCCAAATGATCTTCCTCGTAGAATTCGTTTTCCTTTAAGAATACGTTATAACTGATATTTCCGCGCTCGGTGTAGCCGATGTAGTATTTACTCTCCAGCTGTACCGAAACGAGAGCCGAGATTATAACCGCTACCGTCAGAACGACTGCAATCACTATCTGGGTAAATATCCATTTTTCACGGTTTTTTCTGTACAAGGCACGGTGTTTCTTTTCTTTTTCCGACATTTCTGTAAACCTCCTTTCTCTCAAATTTTAATTTGCCGGGTTAACCAGCTCGCGTAGCCACAGGGTTGGGTATCCGACATAGGATATTTTGACGTCGGTAAGTCCGACGATATCCGATTCGGTCCTGAAGCCTCTGTCCTCGTCCTGATTGAAATCACCCTTGGTATAGTATCTTACCTGACCGTTGATGCGCTCAATCCGAACGACTCTGTGAACTATTTTATTTCCACCGTCCTCAAAGACGATGATTTGTCCTTCCTTTATGGGCTGACCCTCATATCTTTCGTAGATGATCGCATCGCCCTTGTTTATCTCACCCGTCATGCTCTCGGTCGCTATTACTAAAGCTCCGTACCTGAATTGGCAGGAGACTAGCATCGCTATACCCACAAGAGCCGTCACGGTGATCGCCGTTCCTATCATAGAGAGCTTTTCTCCACTTCTTACGGCATTTTTCTTTTGCTTCTGGTAAAGTGCCGATATAAACGCCATAACCGCTATCGGCAGGATCAATTTGATACACACTCGAAGTGCATCGGATATTCCCGACTGTGTAGGAAGAAAATAAACATAAAGCGTTGTAATTACCCTGAACGCTATATTGGGCAGGGGACCGTAGCGCTTTGATACGTAGTGGTAAAGCAGATTACCGCTTATTGCAGGAAATAAGGTCATTCCAACAAGATCCATAAAATCGTTAAAGCTTGTGATCCCGGCAATACTCGAATATGCAAGCACCTCCGCTGTAACAGAGGAGATAAATGCAATCACGTCTACGATCTTGTTTTTTTGTGCCAAAAGCGCGTATCTGATTATCTCGACCTCTACGATGATCGCCGCAAGCGGAAGAATTCTCTCGAGTAAGATTCCGAAATTTACGAAATAGGGATTTTGGTAAAAGCCGAATATCACGCCGGAAAATTGCATCAGTACCGCGTAAACCACCGCAACGGCTGCCATAACCAACAGTACGCCACGCTTGTTAATTGATAGCGCGGCTCTCCTTTTGATGAGAAATACCGTTAAAAGTGTCATGGGGAGCAGCGCGCACGCCGCGACTATTTTGCTGTTCCCCATGTCAACGAATAATAAGGCGAGGAGGACTGCAAATATTATAAAAGAAACGGTATACAGAACCTTTTTATCCTTCGTCATCTGCAGCCATCCTTTCTTACCTATACTGTTTGTTTAGCGTTTAAAATCTCTGCTTATCAGGGGTTGGGAGTTACCGCAACACCTGTTGCCGTGAACTCAACTCTGAAGTTCTGTGTGATTGAAGCGTCCGTTGCAAAGGTCTGGGAGAGGGTGACCGTTACCGTGAACTGAGCGGTTCCGCCGTTTGCGGGGATTTGGTTGCTTGCATCAAGGCCTGTCCAGGCTCCTGCTACGATAGAAATATTTGCATCGTAGTTATCGCCGGTATTTGTGTAGTTGACCGTAGGATTGGTAACTGTTACCGGGAAGTCGTGATCGTTCTTTACCGTGTAAGTAACAACGACCTGGTCACCCTTGTTTCTGAAGCCGCCGACGTTAAGGTCGATGGACTGGCCGCCGAGAGCCTCCTTGCCATAATTGTTTCCGGATGTGATACCACCCTTTGTCACCTGCTCGGATACCGCCGAGAATGTAACTGCGGGAGCGGGAGCTCCAACCGATACGTTACCGCCGATTTCCATGTTTACCGTAAATGCCGCGTAACCGATACCGAGCGCGAGTGCTGCAACGAGAAGCAGCGCGATTACTAATGATCTTCTTCTTTTCATTGTTTTTTCTCCTTTGGAAAAAATATTTTTTTGTTTTTGAGGCGTTCCCTAACCGCCTTTTTGCCCAAAACCCACTATTTTGGGCTTTGTAGGCACATTTTAACATTCCATGACTACAGCTTGACTACAAAACTGAAAAATTTTTTAAAAAATATTTTTTGGGGCAAGAAATTTGTAAAAAAATCCCCCGCGAGAGCTTCAAATTTTGATTTGTCGGGATGTTGTAAATTGAAACAGGGCATCCTCATCCACCACTGCGTGGTCCCCCTTCCCCTGCCTTGGGGAAGGCTTTGGTTTAACTGCGGCGAATATATATTTGTAGCCGTGAAAATAATTTTACTGTCTGTAAATTTTGAATGGCTTCCGCTTTGCGTATGCCTTCCCCAAGGCAGGGGAAGGGGGACCGCGTTCCGCGGTGGATGAGGATGCACGGTTTAATCGGCGCAAGGCGGATTTCTGTAATAATTTACTGCTGTGAATCCCCCTATAAATCACAATTGATTTATTCGTGTATATACAAAAACGGGCGGCTTTCGCCGTCCGTTTTCCTTTTTATTATATTATTTGATTTTGGAAAGCTGATTTTCAAGGTAGCCTACCGTAAACTCAGCCCAGGAGTACGCTCCCATATACTGTCCCGTAAATGAATTAATAGCGCGGGTATCTCCCTCAAGGAAGCGGTAGTAGTCGCAATCCACTATTTTCGTGTTTACAAGTATTCCCTGCCTGCTCTTCAATATGAGATCCTTTACGTCAACTCCGTGCAAGGTCTTTACAAGGCTTGCAATATAAACCTGCAAATTCTTCTGCTTGGTTCTGTCGTATTCCTCATCCTCCCAAAGCATTGCCGCAAGCTCGGGGTAGGTTGCCGACGTTCCTCGCTTGTCCACAAGATAGGCAAGTATCTCCTTGGCCTGCTTGCGCTCGAATTTAAGCGGCGCGCCGTCCACGAACACGTCAAAGTTGCCAAAGGTGAGTATTTTTATCCTCTTTTCGGGGCTCCACTCTATCGGGTGGCGGAGGTTTTCAAGCTCGTTTTTAACCGCCGCGGGCGTAACCGGCTTTAATATGTATCCCGAAAGACGGAGATCTATTCCCTCCTTCATATACTCGGAAAATCCCGTTGCAAATATTATATTTATTTTCGGGTTTATCATTTTAAGCTCGCGCGCAAGCTCGATGCCGCTCATTTCGGGCATGTGTATGTCCAAAAAGGCAACGTCCATTTTATTCTCTCGCGCAACCAAAAGCGCAGACGCAACGTCACGGCACGGAAACACTTTTGCTCCCGTTGCAACCTCTGAAAGCGCGCTTTTCATAAGCTCCAGCGCAAAATATTCGTCGTCAACAGTTAAAATGTTCATTCCCGTCTCCCTTGCTCGCACGGAATCTCGATCGTAACGCGTGTTCCAACGCCAAACGTGCTCTTGATGCTGAGCTTGCCCTTACAGATGCGGCGTATTCTGCTACGCACGTTGTCAAGTCCTATGTGTCCCTGCTTATTTGACTCAAACGCCTCGACGTCAAAGCCGACTCCGTCATCTATAATTTCCACAATATATTTTTCCTCTTTTATATACGTGGATATTTTAAGCGTTCCGCCCTCCGATCTCTTGGTAATTCCGTGTTTTACCGCGTTTTCAACTATCGGCTGCACAGAAAGCGGGGGGATAAAGAAATCCTTGCAATCAACAGAGTAAATTATATTAAGCTTTTCCCTGAATCTCGCCTTCTCTATTTTAAGATAGCATTCAACGTGCTCAAGCTCCTTCTGAAAAGGTATGCGCTGCTCGCTTGAAAGCGCGTCGATATTACTGCGAAGGTAACGCGCAAAGTCGATTGTCAGATTCTTTGCCTGCTTAGGTGATACGTCACACATTGCCGCAATTGCGGAGAGAGTATTATAGGTGAAGTGGGGGTTTATCTGCGAGAGCATTAACGCGCTCTTCTGCTCCTCTATAAGCCTCTGCTTTTCCAGATATATGTTTGTATAAAGCACAAGCATGCTTATAACAATACTTACATACGTCAAGGATATGCCATGAATCGAATAATCCGCAATAATTCCCGCCAGGGGCAACAGGGCGTATATAATAAATGCTACACGATTGCTTCTTGAAGACGTCTTGGCAAAGATCGCCAAAAGCACAATAGCCGCAAAGGACGTTATCGAAAACGCGAAATGCAAAAGCACCATCACGGTATTCTCACTATGCACGTAATGCCCATTGGAGCTGACAACGAACGAATAGCCAAAGAACGCGTTTCCAATCGCAAAAAGAACCGAGAGCACGCAAAAAACACTAAATACGTTTAGCGTGAATGCAGCGCCCCGACTATTGGTGTAAAGATTTATACGAAGGTATCTCATAAAGCAGATTGTCGCGATCTGCCCGGCGCAGGATGCTATGGTGTTGGATATAATTGTCGCCATGGCAAGCTCCGTTTGTCCCTCGCAAATCCAGCTCACCGTATCCGCCATCAGCGCGAGCATTACAAATCCAAGCAATATGATAAAGCTCTTAGTTCCCGATCTTTGCTTTAACCATTCACCAAAGCATGCCGAAAAAATAATGGCAATGACTATAAATCCAAAAAAATTCAAGGCTATGTTTACGTAAGCTAATTCTATCCTTGGCATGCCACTCCCCCTTATATTTGCCGTGACCGCCGGACCTCCCGCCAAGCCAGGGCGCATTGCAATGTACCTTCTATATTACATTATAATACATATCCTCCGTTTTTTCAATATTTTGCGGCAATTTTTTCCTGATACTCCTTTACACCGCACAAGAAAAGCAGGCGCGACAGCTATGTCGCGCCTGCTTTTACCCTTATTTCAGTGTTTCAATGTAAGCCGCAAGCTTTGCGGGTGTATTGTATGCGGGAGTGATGTCTATCTCCGCATCGACCTCGTTTTCAAGCTGAAGCACAAGCTCCGCAAGATCAAGAGAATCAAGTCCCATCTCCATAAACGTCTGGTCGGGGGTGTATTCGGACACTTCCTTTTCCTGATATTCTGCGATTATTTCTATTATCTGTTCTACCATGCGTTTTTTCCTGCCTTCATTAAGTTTTTGCGGCACGAGCCGATAGTTAATTATAACATTTTGTGCCTAACTTGTCAACCTTTTATTTTTAGCCGATCTCTTGGCTTGTCTTAAGCGTTACCCTTGCAGTCTTATATTCTCCGTCCCTATAATAGGTGATCTCTACCTGATCACCGCCATTGAACGCGTTTACAACGTCCATAACGTCGTATATGATCGCAACCGGCTTGCCGTTGACCTCGGTAATAATATCATTTACCTTTAGATAATTCGCGGCGTCAGAGCCCTCGCTTATCGCGCTTACATACACACCCGTCACGGCTGCATAGAAGGTGTTCTTGGGGTGGGTCAGCGCATACGCTTCGTCGACCTCCTCGATGGCGCTCTGCCCGTTACTTGTGACGTTCTTGTAGTAGGTCTTTTCCTTAACTCCCACTCCTGTTATGCCAAGCAGGGGGCGAGGCATATAGATGCCGGAGCTTACGTTGTCGGCGCTGCCTGTCTGCATTATCGCCATTACGTCAATAAGCACTCCGTCTGCAGGGAGAGCAAAGCCCATTCCCGCACTGTCACTGCGCTTGAGTGTTATGATTCCTATGATCTCTCCGCGTGCGTTGATGAGAGGTCCGCCCGAATTTCCCGGATTTACCGGGGCATCGGTCTGAACAACGTTCATTTTCTTTTCAAGCACGCCGTCATCACCGTAAAACATAAGCTGACGGTTCGGACTTGATACGATTCCCGTTGTTACGCTCCATGCAAATTCCGCGCCCTCGGGGTTTCCAACGGCATATACCTTCTCGCCATATCTGACGTCGCTTGACTTTGCAAAGGTCGCCGCGCGCAAGCCATCGCGCTCTATCTTAAGCACCGCTATGTCGTCGTTTACGTGATATCCGACTACCGCAGCATCTACCGCCACATCCTCTCCGTAAAGCTGGACGGTAACGGCATCCGCGTTTTCTATTACGTGGTAATTTGTGACAATGTAGCCGTCCTCTGTAATTATCGCGCCCGATCCCGTGCTTATCGAAAGATTGCTTCTGGCTTGTATAAGCACGACCGAATTCATAAAATCCGCGAGGAGATCCGCTGACGCCTCGGTATCGGGCTGCGTACTGCCAATATTTGATACGGTTACGTTGGTCGTGTTGTTCGCTCCGGGCTTTGCCGCGTTTGCGCCGTTTACCGCGGGAAAAAATCCAAGCAAAACCGAAAGCGCAAAGGCTACGAGCAACACGATTGAGCCGGCAGAAAGAATAGAGGAAACCAATAGTGCTTTACTCTTTTTCTCCTTGCTTCGGGGCGGCTCGTGACAAGCAGATTGTCCGATTGTCCCATTTTCCGCCGCGCCTTCTTCCTTGGC
This sequence comes from Eubacteriales bacterium, assembly GCA_045602385.1. Taxonomy (GTDB): domain Bacteria; phylum Bacillota; class Clostridia; order Oscillospirales; family CAG-272; genus SVTX01. The sequence goes on from JAZSBL010000025.1 coordinate 15,359, forward strand.
GCCCGACTCTGTGTCACCCGACTCCGTTTCCGCTGTCTCTTCCTCGGTCTGTTTCTCAGACCGGTTTTCAGACTGCTCCTCGGGTTTATCCTCAGATTGCCCCTCAGGCTTTTCCTCGGGCCGCTCTTCCTCACGCCAGCCCCAACTGAAGGCCTTTACGTCCTCCTGTGAGTCTTCTCCGTTTATATTGTTATTTTCGTTATCGATCATAAATGCTTCTCCAAAAAACTTGATATATCAAGTATACGCCAACTATGAAAGTCGGCGTACTTGAAATGTCATAAAAATTCAGTTGAGTATCTCGAACTTGTAGCCAACGCCCCAAACAGTCTTGATCACCCACTTGTCAGACACGTTATCAAGCTTCTCGCGAAGTCTCTTGATATGTACGTCGACAGTTCTGGAGTCGCCAAGATAGTCAAAGCCCCAAACCTTGTCAAGAAGCTGATCGCGTGTGAATACGCGGTTATAGTTCGACGCAAGGAAGTAAAGAAGCTCCAGCTCCTTGGGGGGGATATCCACGCTCTTGCCCTTAAGCTTAAGTTCATATTTCTCATGGCTTATCTCGATATTTTCGAATCTGATAACCTCGTCGTCAGACTGAGGCATGCTTGCTCTGCAACGGCGAAGCACCGCCTTGATCCTTGCGGAAAGCTCCTTGTTATCGATGGGCTTTACCATGTAATCATCTGCGCCAAGCTCAAGGCCAAGCACCTTGTCAAACACGTCTCCCTTTGTGCTGATCATAATGATCGGCTTCTGCGAGCTCTCACGGATCTCGCGGCAGACCTGCCAGCCATCCTTTTTGGGAAGCGTGATATCAAGTACGGTGATGTCAGGATCATACATCTTGAAAAAGCTGATTCCTTCGCTTCCGTCACACGCGACCTTAACGTCGTAGCCCTCGGACTCAAAAAAAGCTCTTATCGGCTCGGATATCGACACCTCGTCCTCAATGACCAAAATTTTAGTTTCCATTATATTTAAGTCTCCGTTCCGCCGCAATGCGGCTCTTTGCTATTCTTTATTCTAAACTTCCTTTTGGAAATTTGTGTGATTGCAAGTTGAATTCTTAACGAAATTTGCCGAAAAAATTAACCGCGTTAAATTTGCGGTCACACGGAATTCGCAGTATATTTATCTTGCGTTAATAATTATAACACAAAAAACACGATTTGTACAGTGATTTTGAAAAAATTTTGAGTAATTTTTTAACACATTTAGAATTGAGTCACACAAAGGCAACATTTATATGCCAAAATAAACAAAATGTGAATCAATTGGTGGGCGCGAGGATCACCGTCGTCCCCTCCCCCCGCACAACGTCGCGTCCGCCGTATCCTACGGCGGTAAGTGTCAGGGCATAGCGTTTGTCGGGGCTAAAGCAATACTCTCCGCGAAAGACGCCGTTGCTTGCCACAACTCCCGCCACCAACACCTCGAAATGCTCCCCCTCGCCGCTGAGGTCTGCAAAAAAGAGCCGCACGCCCGCCGCAAAGCAGTCCTCCGCTTTCACCTTAAAGCGAACTCTCCCGACGTCTATCCCCCGCACGGTGATTTCGGGCAGATACCCGTCATCCTCCTCTCCGCTTTCATCCGCATTGATAGAAATATCGGGAACGCCATCCACCTCCAAGGTCAATATCTCTCCCGCATCACCGAGATAGCGGGCGGCGCGGCAATCAAGCGACAGGCATTCTCTGCCTCTGCCCGTCCTTTTGAAATACAAACGCGCCAAAACGCCGTCCGGCGCGGTGTTGCTGCGCGAATCGATCAGAAATCTCAGCTCTCCGCCAAAGTCTATTTCCGTATAGCTGACACTCTCGTCGGTCGCGCCGCCCGAAAGATAGATAAGGCTGTCGGGGGTGTAATCAAGCTCGCAGAGCATGGCGCATATTCCAAACTCCGATTCAAGAGATATTTCTATCTCCAGAATACCGTCCTCCGCCTCGCTTGCTCGGCATAAAAGGCGGGCGCCGCTATCCGCCCCATCTCCCGCCTCCACGGGCAGACAAACAAGTCCGCCGAGCAACGCGGCAAGGATAAGCAGCGCGACGGCTCTTAACAGCACCTTGTATCTCATCACGTCCTCCCAAAAAACGAATTAATAAATATTATTTTGATTTTTTTCCTTATATTCCATATTATCCCTTGTCCGATCGCGTTTGAAAACAAAAATATCGGGCAAAATAAAAACGCGGAATAAATCTTTTGATTTTTTCGTAAATATCACAAAACCGCAAAAGCGGTGTTGGAGAAGAACTGAAATGAAAAAGATCATAATTGCATTTTCTCTTGTGCTTGTGCTCGCGCTCAGCATATTGCTTGTGGCGTGCGGTAACAACAACACGACCGACGAGGGCACAGGTAAGCCCTCAAGCACAAACACGGAAACAACAACGGGCATGTTTACAGAAACCGTGTCCGAAAGAGAGACCGTTGCAGAAACGGTAACAGACAGCCTCCTTGACGAGGCCGAAAGCAAGCTTGAGGAAATGAGCGAGGACGCCACCCACGGCGTAGAGGACAGCACCGGCGGTCATTCTACCAGAGGCGGCAAGCGCACGCTTATCCCCAGAGGTAAATAAACAAAAAGAAGGGTTGACCGCGATTTGCGATCAGCCCTTCGTGTTATGAGGCTACATACTATATTATAAGAAGCGCGAACGCGGTCAGGATAATCAAAAATCCAAAGTTGAACGCGCTGAAAAGCCCGATATAGGAGAGCGTCTTGCCCTTTGTGTGCGAGGTATACTCACGGAAGGTGATAAGGCTGGCAAGCGAGGATATGAGCGTTCCCACACCGCCGATATTTACGCCGAGCAAAAGCTCCTTGTAATTAGTGGTAAATTCAGAGAGCAATATTGCGCTGGGCACGTTACTGATGACCTGACACGAGCCTATTGCCGTGAGAAGCGTGCTTCTGTTAAGGAGTGACGCGAAGAAATCGTTTACCGCGCCGATGCGTGACACGTTGCCCGCAAGCAAGAAGAAGCAGACGAAGGTCAAAAGCAGGGGGTAATCGACCTTCAAAAGTGCCTTTTTGTCGGTAAAGAAGACCGCAAAGAAGACAAGCGGCAGGCAGATATAGTAAGGAACTACACGGAATACCGTCAGAATCGCAATTGCGAAAAGAACAAGGTAGAATACCGCGCGCTTGGGATCTGTGCGCTCAACCTCGTTTTCGGTAAGCTCCAACGGCTCGCGCGGGATAATAAAGCAGCAGAGTGTGAAAAGAATTATCGAGAGAATGAACGGGAATACCATTATTCCCATAAATTCCATCGTGGGAATATTGAATTTCGTGTAGATATAGAGGTTCTGGGGGTTGCCGAAGGGGGTCAACATGCCGCCGAGGTTTGCCGCGATATTCTGGAAGATGAATATCGGCGCCATGTGCTTTTCCTTGCCTGTTGCCGAAAGCGAAATATAGCCGAGGGGCAAAAAGGTGAGCAGCGCCATGTCGTTGGCTAAGAACATCGAGCCTATAAATGTGATGTAGACCAGCGCCAGTGCAAGCGTGCGAGTGTTGCCCGCACATTTTACGATTCTTTTCGCCGTAATGGTGAAAAAGCGGATATTTTTAAGCGCGCAGATGACCGCCAGGGTGCAGAAAAGGCAGGTCAGCGTCTTGAAATCGAAATAACCGATATATTGCGAGTCGGGTTTTACGATAAAGCAGGAGATAAGCGCGAGAGTGGCGGCTATCACTAATACGAAATTCTTTTTTGCAAAATCCGCGACCGTGTGGCGCGCCGCGTCAAGCACGTGTGTGACTTCTTGCGCGGATATATGATGCCCGTGCAGATGCGGTCTCTGCGGTAAAAGCCTCTGATTTGCCATACCTGTTCCTCCTATGTCCAAAATTTCAAACCAAGGATAGAGTATAGCACGAAGAAGGCAAATTGTCAAGCGGGTTTTATAAAAAATTTTAGGGCAAAAATTTGGACACATCATTTTAGGAATTTCCTATATGATGTGTCCATTATTTTTGAAAAATTATATAATCAGTCCTAACAAATTTTGATTATCTCCTTGAATGATTGCGTACAGTTTTCCTTTGTCCATCAATACCATATTTCCCCATCATTACACACAACCACAAATCCATAGCTATTATAATTCCAATATCCATCACTCTTTACAATATTATACCACTCTTCACAAGCTCCCGAAAATCTTATCTCTTTAATGTCGCAGTCATAGAAGGCATAATCATCAATAATTTGTATGGTTGAAGGGATTTCAACGATTATGTTTTTTAAATTACTGAATGTATAGGATGCGATTCTATTTATTTGTTCTCCATCTGGCGTTTCAATCGGAATGCTTATAACTGTTGCCATTCCAACAATGCTTGAAGTGCCGTCTCCGTTAGATTCATAAACAAAACCGTTTGTTTCCTTATCTGCTCCAGTACAGGTAATGTTTGCATTTAGTAACCATTTGTTACCGCCTAAAGCATTATCTATATCAATTTCTTGCCATTGCTTTTGGCTTCCTGTATATATTACATTCGTCAAAGAACCACACTCCATAAAGGCTCCGTAATCAATTCTTACTATGCTACTAGGAATTTCAATGTCTGTTAATGAGTCAAGGTACATATATGCACCTATTCCTATAACAGAAACGCTCTGGGGAATTATCGTGTTTTTACACCCGATAACTAAAGTATCAGTAGCCGTCTCTATAATTGCATTGCAGTTGTTTCTTGAATCGTATACTGGATTGTTAGGATGCACAACTATACTTTTCAAAGAATCACAACCAAAGAATACTGGGGCATCCGGTCGACCTAAAGATACAACGCTTTCTGGAATTTCTATACTAATTAGAGATTTGCAATCTCCAAAAGCCGAAAAACCAATGCTAGTTATACTATTAGGTATTGTCATAGTAAGAAATGTTTTATCTCTCCACGTCCCCTGAAATGCGCGATCTGCTATAGTAGTAACAGGCTTTCCATTATATGTTGAGGGGATAACGGGATGAGAGTCATTCCCGTCATAGCCCAGAACACAGTAACTTTCTCCATCATCGGATAGTTCAAGAACAAATCCATTGGTATCGCAATCAAAGCCACATACACTACAAACAGTACCAACGTAGTTATGGCTTGCTTCAATCACAGTTTGTTCAACAAAGACTTTTTTGCAAATTTCACAATGGCTACCTTCTGTTATGCCATTTGTCGTACAGGTTGCCTGTACTGCTTTATCAATTACTGTAGCATGGCCAAATAACGCACAAATATTATTTGTTGCTACATCATAGATCCATTCTTCCTCGGTACCGGTATATTCAGGATAATGCTTTTTGAAGATTTCATAAACAGATAAGCCATCATTTCCTTGTTCCCCCTGAGGGCCCTGTGCGCCGTCCTGACCATCTTTTCCGTCCGCGCCATCGGCTCCATCTTTGCCGTCGGCACCGTTAGCTCCGTCCTTACCGGGCGCGCCGACAAGAGAGAGCAACCATTCTTCAACGGTTCCCTTATATCCGTTCTCTACAGCAAGGTCGTATGCGGATTTGCCGTCAAGACCGTCTTTACCGTCTGCACCGTCTTTACCATCCGCTCCGTTAGCACCATCTTTACCGTCGGCACCGTTAGTTCCGTCCTTACCGGGCGCGCCAACAAGAGAATTGAGCCATTCCTCAACGGTTCCCTCGTAGCCCTTTTCTACGGCAAGCTCGTATGCGGATTTTCCATCAGCGCCGTCTGCACCGTCAGCGCCGTCGGCTCCGTCCTTACCGTCAGCTCCCGCAAGAGATGCCACCCACTCCTCAAAGGTTCCGGTGTAGCCTCTGGCGGTCAATTCCTCGTCAATATCGTAAGGATTTTTGTATATTTCGGTATAATCCTTGTTCTCCGCCTCGGTTTCTGCAGAAGTCGGATTTTCAAGCCCGTCCGCGGAGAGATTGCTCTCTGTTTCCTGCGCTTCAGGCTGCGTTACGTCACACGCGCCAAGCGGAAGCACCATACAAACAATCAAAAGCAAAACCACAAATAGTTTACGTTTCATTTTCTTTGGTCCTTTCCCTGCTCGATTCAATTCGGCAGTTTAGTTTATTATACTCAATCTTTGAGTATTTGTCAATACTCAATGTTTGAGTATGGTAATATTTTTCTATAAGGAGGGGAAACATATGGACTACAGGACAAGAATAAGAAACGTGCGCGAGGACCGCGATCTTACGCAAGCGGAGGTCGGTCGCGTTCTGCAAAAATCCCAGCAGGGTTACAATCATATTGAGGCAGGTAGAGCCGAGCTGAAAATAGAAGATCTCATTCGCCTTTGCGAATTTTACGATCTGTCGGCAGATTATTTGATAGGCATTACCGACACGCCCAAAAAACTAAAGTAAAACAGGACAACTCCACGGTTGTCCTGTTGTTTTTATTTCTATTTATTATATTTCTCCGACTTCGTGGATATTAAAAGGATTAAACGGCGGCACCGCGTGTGGTTCCCCGAAGCGAATAAAATGAGCTTTGGGGGTTCCGAGCAAGGCACCGCCCTGCGGTTTACGAGTTTACCAAGGGGTTGTCGACTTGAAACCAAGGCCCCTTTGTGTAAAGGGGGCTCCCGACGCAGTCGGGTGGGGGATTGTTTTGTGGCGTGTTGTTGCTTTACAATCCCTCAGTCAACTTCGTTGACAGCTCCCTTTACACAAGGGAGCCTTACGCAAGGCGAAAACCGACAAGAATTTGTAGCCGTAAACTCTCCGACAAATCAAAATTTGTCGCTATCAATCATTCCCCCGAAAAGAAAAGGTCGGTCAACTAACGTGACCGACTTTGATCTATTGGATTTACAGCTTTTCAAGCACTGCGCAGGCTTCAAGGCAGGTTTCACCCTGCTCGTTTGTCGTGCGGACGTAGAGCATTCCGCTCTCGTCTATCTCGCTTCGCGACACTGTCAACGTTGCGCCGAGCGCAGACTCCTTTAAATAGGAAAGCGACAGGCTCTTTATGCGCATGGGTAACTCCGCCGCCGAAAGCTCCTCTATATAGTCGCAGATCATATCGGGATAGCGTGTATTATTCATATGCATGTTATAGTCGATATCAGAATAGACTATTTTCCTCTTTCCGACCTCGCGCATAGCAGTGTCCTTTGGAACTCTCGCCTTTTTGAGCAGGGTGTCGGGATCGATGGGCTCATCATAGTAGAACTTGCCACCGAATATATCGTAATGGTCGGCGCGTACCATGGTCTTTTTATTAATATCGATAAGCACCCAGGTGCTTGCCGCCTCTGCCACTATCTCGCCGTCGCGCTCGATCTCAAAATAGCGGTTGAAGATATAGCTTTTCGCCTCTTTACACCATGTTCTGACCTCTATATTCTCGTATGCGTGGAGCGGCTTTTTGATATTCAGCGATATTGCGCCCAATATAAAGGCAAGTCCATGCTCATCGCGCAGCCAATCAAGCGGCAGGCCCGAATCCTCACACTGGCGATTGGCGGTTTCCTGCATATATTCAACTATCTTTGAGGGGCGGACGCATCGGTTTGCGTCGGTATCGTGCCAGTTTGTCTTTATTCTGTACGTAAATTTCATATTTGAAAATTACGGGACACCGCGCGGTGTCCCGTATCTCCTTTAAAAATTAAAGCTTGTTGTCAGAGCCGAGAACGTTGACGATCTTGTGTTTGACCATCTTCTTGACCTCTGCACGTGCAACCGAGAGGTAACCTCTGGGGTCGAAGATAGAGGGATCCTCGTTGAATACACGGCGGATTCCCGCTGTCATTGCAAGACGGATATCAGAGTCGATATTGATCTTACATACTGCCATGCCCGCAGCCTTGCGGAGCTGCTCCTCGGGGATACCTACCGCATCGGGAAGCTTACCGCCAAGCGCGTTGATCTCTGCTACGTACTCCTGGGGAACGCTGGACGCGCCGTGGAGTACGATCGGGAACTCGGGAAGTCTCTTCTCGATCTCTTCAAGAATGTCAAATCGGAGCGGAGGGGGGACGAGTATTCCCTTCTCGTTTCTCGTGCACTGCTTGGGTGTGAACTTGTATGCGCCGTGGGACGTACCGATGGAAATTGCCAACGAGTCAACGCCTGTGCGGTTAACGAAATCCTCAACCTCCTCGGGACGGGTGTATGAGGAATGCTCTGCAACAACGTCATCCTCGACGCCTGCGAGAACTCCGAGCTCACCCTCAACTACTACGCCGTGAGCGTGTGCGTACTCAACTACCTTCTTTGTAAGTGCTATATTATCCTCGTACGCGTGGTGCGAGCCGTCGATCATGACCGATGTGAATCCTCCGTCGATGCACGCCTTGCAGATCTCAAAATCTGCACCGTGGTCGAGGTGGAGTGCGAGGTCGATTCCGCTGTCCTTTACTCCTGCCTGTGCAAGTGCGAGAAGATACTCGTGCTTTGCGTACTTACGTGCGCCTGCAGATACCTGAAGGATAACGGGGGACTTTGTCTCCTCTGCCGCCTCTGTGATCGCCTGAATTATCTCCATGTTGTTGATGTTGAAGGCTCCTACTGCGTAACCGCCCGCATACGCCTTCTTAAACATTTCCTTAGTTGTTACAAGTGCCATTGTTATATTTCCTTTCAAAAGACTTACAGAGCCTTGTGTTCAAGTCTCCTTTAATAACAAATACTATTGTACCATATAAGAAAATTAAAATCAAGGGTGTTGCGGCATTTTTGTTGAATTTTTATCTGCGCTTTCTTAATTTTTTCAATATCGACTTCAAAAGCGGAGTGTTGTTCCGCAAAACAACAGCAGGCAGGATGTTTAAAAACAAATTGACTACCGCTACCGGCAGGGCTATTGTCAATGCAAGCGGCATTTTTAAGGTGAGCATCGCCAAAAATCCTGCAGGGTATGCAAGTCGGTGGGTAAGCACGCCCTTATTACATTCAATTATAAATTTTTCGATGTATTTGGGGTCGTCGGGGGACGCAAGCGTCCCCTTGCTGAATCCACCAAGTCCGCCAAGCTCCCAGACCTTATCCTTCCAGCGCTTGACCTTGAGCTTTTTATAAAGCTTTCTCTCGCGCTCGGTAACGTTATAGGCGGGGTTATCCACCCCAAACCACGAATCGGGCATTTTGTTTATTGCGATAGCAATAGCTCCGTCTATCGCAAACTGCAAAGCGGTGCAGAAAACTGTTGCGATAACGATATAGTACCACGCCGCCGTGCCAAAAACAATATTGAATATTGATATTATCAGCATCGCAATGCCGATTACCGTTAGATATAGCTTCATGACTCTCCGTAAACGAGGGGCTTCTTGTAAAAGTCCTCATAGACTCTTACCCACGCCTCATAGTTCTCTTTCTTCATCTTTTCTTTTGCCTCTGTCGCAGGCAACGACAAATCGGGATATATAGCGGGAAGGATATGGACGGTATACTCCTGCACGAAAAATCCGTCGCCATCCGGCACGTCGCTATCCTCCATAGTGATAAATATCGGTACTATGGGCGCCTTGTTCCGCAGAGCCAGCGCAAATGCGCCGTCCTGCATCGGCTTGGGCTTGCGATAGTTCCACCACATGCTCTGCTCCGGGTAAATCAGTATCGTTTCCCCTCGCTCAAGCAACACCTTGATCGCGCGCAAAAGCTTCTTCATTGTCGCCATCTGGCTTGAAAGCGGCAAGGTGTTACAGTGCCGCATGAAAAGCCCAAACGGCTTTGGCGGATTGGTGTAATTCCCCTCTCTGATGACCTTATAAAGCATTTTCCCGTCCATGTGGTCGCGCAGCGCTACCCAGACCGCGTAATTATCACAAACGCTGAAGTGATTGCAGGTGACGAATTTGCCGCCTTTGACCGCGGTGAAATTCTCTATCCCCCTCACCTCCTTGATGATAAGCTGCCGATTTTCTATCATGTTATCGTAAAAGCGGGTTGCCGCCCTGTTTGCGATCTTGTTTTTGATTTTATTTATCAGCTTTTCATTCAAATAATCGACCTTGTCGGGCATAAGAGGATAGGTTTCGGGATCATCCTCTACGTCAAGATGCCAAAGCTCCTTCGATTCAAGGTTCGCAATTCGCCGTAAAAGCTCCTCCTTATGCGCGTTTCTTGCCATAATTGTCGCCCTCCCCCAATCTGTTTGCGAAGGTCTCCTCGGATTCCGCTATGATCAATGCGTGCTCAAGTATTTCTCTTGCGCATCTTTCCTTTTCGGCGCGCTCGGCTTTGCCAAAGCTCGCTCTTCTTTTGCATATTTCTTCGTAAAAGGGAGAGCGTCTTGCGTAATCCCAAAAATATTCGCCGTATATAACGTCATCGTACTGCCACGGCTTTTTATATAGCGCATAGTGGACTATATTTTGTTCCTCTTCTCTGACGTGAGGCATGGGCTCTCTGTTCCAAGCGCTTGATAAAAGATATATCTTGTCGCGGCAGAGGTAATTAAGATATGCCTGATCGGGGTCAAGGAGATCAAAGTCGTATCCCGTTATAAGATCTATGAAGCGCTCCTCTACCCTCTCTCGCCTGAACTCGGCAAGATTCATAAGAAGTATTCCAGCGTTGACGTAGGTGTCGGGGTCAAGACCGAGCGCGCGTCTTGTATAGATCCTGAACTCACGCGTGCTTCTTATAAAATTCTCCGGCGCGGCGCCCAAAATATTGTTGCCAATGTCGGTGTTATACAGTTCGGCTATATCGCCCAAAACCACTATGTCGCAATCAAGATAAAGCACCTTGTCGTATTTGGGGAATAGCGAGGCAATAAAAAGTCTGTAATACGTGACGATAGAAAAATGGTACACGTTCTTAAGCCTTGACTGTATTTTGCCGACGTCCTCGGATATATCAACAAAGTCTATCTTAAATCCTTCCTTTTCGTTTTGCATGATCTTATCGACGTTTTCATCCCTAAGTCCGGTGTTCAGCACGGTGATACGGTATTTGTATTCCTTTGATGCGTTTTCAATAAGAGAGGATATGGCTATATCAAGATACGGTATATAATTGTCATCGGTTGAAAAGAAAATCGGTATTTCCTTGCGCATTATATTTACTCCTTTGATTGGTTTTGATATACCACGATTATATACGCGCCACAGCTATGAGTCAACCTACTCTCGCGCCAACTGTCTCTACTTGGAAAATTCTTGCCGTAGAGTTCGGCGATCGCAACTCTACGAATCGTAGAGTTGAACAAAAAAGCCTTGTTTTCCAAGGAAAACAAGGCTTTAAATGTTTATTTTGACTTTGGTTTTGTTATAAATGAGCTTATCACGATGGCGATCTGTCCCGCAACGCCCGCAAGGTAAATCAACGCCACGTTTGTTCCAAAATAAAGGAACGTAACGTGTATGACCACAAACACCGACCACATAAGCAAGGAAATTATGTAATAATTATGCCTTGTGTTGAACCACAGGGAATTCAAAACAAGCTTGACGATGAAAACAACAGGCAACGCATATACAAAATATAAGAATTGAAACGTCATCTGTCCCGTTATCAGCGTGGTAAAGATAAAGGCCAGCAGAGCAACTATCCAGGCTCCGCACTCCGCCACGTAAGCGACCGCCCTTCGATTAAATCCGGGAGCGCCTTCTTCACAGGGCAGCTTCTCGGCCTTATCGTGATCCTCCGTTACCATATAATCAAGCGTAACACCGAAAAGCTCCGCTATCTCGATAAGCACCGATATATCCGGGGTTGATTCCGCCCTTTCCCACTTTGATATCGTTTTATCCGAATAATTCAGCTTCTCCGCAAGCTCAAGCTGCGTCATGTTATTCATCACGCGAAGCTCACATATGTTCTTCGCGACTGTATTCTTTATATCTTTCATTAAATGATCTCCACAATTTACGTTAATCGCCGCATGCGGCAACGCTTTATTATACCATAAATTATAATGTTTGTCAACACGGGGGGGATCCACGGGTGCAAATCAAAGCGCCCTTCCCTTCGGTCGGGCGCCTGTATTCAGCCTAAAAGTCCGTTGTCGTGCTTTGCAACCGCGTGCTCGCTTGCCGCTACCGTTCCACCGCTACGGGTGACCGCCGCCGCGCCCTCGTAACCCTCAGGCACCACGCCCAATCCAAAGCTTACGGCTATCGCGGAATTGATCCTTGCCATAACGCTCCCCTCAAGATGTCCCATCTTTTCCTTTAATCTGCGCTTATCAAGTGTTCTGATCTGCTCTAAGAGAACGACAGAATCCTTGGACAATCCGACTCCGTCCGCATGTATATCTATGTGCGTGGGAAGCCGCGCCTTGCCCATTCTTGATGTTATTGCCGCCGCGATCACCGTGGGGCTATACTTATTCCCTACGTCATTCTGTATTATAAGCACCGGGCGAAGGCCGCCCTGCTCGCTCCCAACAACCGGACTCAAGTCTGCGTAAAATATATCTCCTCGTTTTATTGTCGGTATCATTGCCGCTTCCTTTCCGCGCCGCGCACCAAAATTCTCTGCTCTTATTCTTGACACGGCGAGCCCCGCTTTAAACATTTCGGGAGAATTATCTTTGCTTTTTTATAAGAGAATCGCTCTGCGATTTCTCTCATTATTATTCTATGCTTATTCGACAGGCTTTGACAAGCCGACTATTTGCACATTATTTTGTACAAAAAGTGTTTCATTACATGAAAAAAAGTGTGATATATAACAAAATTTCCACTTTGTCACTTTAATTTGCTAAAATCTATTGACGATTTTCATTCGCAGGACTATAATAAACGTATATTCGGTTTATGCCACAAGAAAAAAACACACTATCCAACCAAGATAGAGAACGGAGAAAACGATGAACAGAGTTTATAACTTTTCCGCAGGTCCCTCCATGCTTCCCGTCCCCGTGCTTGAGCGCGCCGCGGCAGAAATGCTTTGCTACGGCAATTCCGGCATGTCGGTTATGGAGATGAGCCATCGCTCCCCCGACTACGATGCAATTATTAAAAAAGCAGATGCCGATCTCCGCGAGATCATGAATATTCCCGACAATTATAAGGTTCTCTTCCTCCAGGGTGGCGCCTCTACACAGTTCGCATCAGTTGCCCTCAACCTTATCAATCGCGCTCCCTCAAAAAAGGCTCTTTACGCGGTTTCCGGTCAGTTCTCCGGAAAGGCATACAAGGAAGCTGTAAAAATGGGGCTTAATGCCAAGTGCATTGCAACCACAAAAGACACAAACTTCGATCAGGTGCCCGTAATTACCAAGGATATGGTAGATCAGGATGCGTCCTATCTCCACATCTGCTTCAACAACACGATCTACGGCACAAAGTATAGCTACATACCCGATTGCGGAGACGTTCCGCTTGTCGCAGACCTTTCCTCCTGCATTATTTCCGAGCCCATAGATGTAACCAAGTTCGGCGTTATCTATGCAGGCGCGCAGAAGAATATGGCTCCCGCGGGTCTTACCCTCGTTATAGTGCGCGAGGACTTGCTCGGTCTTGCCGATGAGACCATTCCCACTATGCTTGACTGGAAGACTCTCGCAGACAACGATTCAATGTACAACACTCCTCCCTGCTACGCTATCTACATGGCAGGACTTGTATACGAGTGGATCAAGGATCTCGGCGGTCTTGAGAAGATGAAGGAAATGAACGAGAAGAAGGCGGCTGTTCTTTACAACTACCTTGATTCTCAGTCTTACTATATCGCTCCCGTCAAGGAGGAATCCCGTTCTATGATGAACGTGACCTTCGTTACGGGTAACGCCGACCTTGACAAGAAGTTTGCAAGCGAGGCCGCAAAGGCAGGACTCAAGAACCTCAAGGGGCACAGAAGTGTTGGCGGTATGCGCGCGTCCATCTATAACGCTATGCCTTACGACGGCGTAGTTGCCCTTGTCGAATTTATGAAGAAATTCGCCCAGGAAAATCCCAAGGATTAAGGTGAAGAAAATGATTAAGAACATTAAGCTTTTAAATAAGATCGCCAAGGTTGGCACGGATAAGCTCGACACCAAGTATTTCAACGTGGGAGAGGATGTCGATGCCCCCTACGGAATAATGGTTCGTTCCGCAAACATGCTTGAAATGGATTTTAACCCCGAGCTTCGCGCAATCGCGCGCGCAGGCGCCGGCGTTAACAACATTCCGATCGACCGCTGCACAGAGGCCGGAATCGTTGTATTCAACACTCCCGGAGCAAATGCGAATGCGGTAAAGGAGCTTGTTATCTGCGGACTTATGCTTGCTTCCCGTGACGTTATCGGCGGCGCAAAATGGGCATCCACCCTCACAGAAGACGTTGCAAAGCAGGTCGAAAAGGGTAAATCAAAATTTGCCGGCGTAGAAGTGCGCGGCAAGACTCTCGGAGTCATCGGACTTGGCGCTATCGGCGGTATGGTAGCAAATACGGCTATCCACCTTTCCATGAACGTTGTTGGTTGCGACCCCTACCTCTCGGTTGAGGGCGCATGGAATCTTAACCATCACGTAACCAAGGCAACTCAGTATGACGATGTCTATGCCGCTGCCGACTATGTTACGCTTCACGTTCCTTCCACCCCCACCACAAAGGGCATGATCAACAAGGAAACCATTGCGAAAATGAAGGACGGCGTGAGAATATTGAACTTCTCCCGCGCGGACCTTGTTGTTGCCGAAGACCTTAAGGAGGCTCTTGCTTCGGGCAAGGTCGCGGCATACGTTACCGACTTCCCGACCGAGGAGGTTCTTAACCTTCCCGGAGTGGTCGCCATCCCCCACCTCGGCGCATCCACCGAGGAAAGCGAGGACAACTGCGCAGTTATGGCCGCTCTTCAGCTTTCCGATTACATGATCAACGGAAACATCACTAACAGTGTAAACTTCCCCGCGATCTCTATGCCCAGGAGCACTGACTACCGTCTCTGCATCCTCCACAAAAATCTCCCCAGCATGCTTGCGAAGTTCACGACTCTTTGCTCCGAACAGGGTATCAACATCGAGAACATGACAAGCAAGGCGCGCGGTGACGTCGCGTTCACCATGCTCGACGTAAACGACATGCCTGCCGCATCTTCTCTTAACGCGCTCAAGGCACTTGATTCGGTAATGCGCGTCAGAATAATCTAAAAAAAAGACCGGGAGGTCAATTCCTCTCGTCTGCCCCACCGTGGCAATAGTCGCGGTGGGGTCTTTTTGTCTCTTCCCACTTGGTAGTTTTAATTAAATGTTAAATATTAGTACTTACGGTTAATTTGAAATAAAACGGCTTGACTTTGGCAAATATTAGTATTATAATAAGGTAAAGATACATTTTACGACAAAATGCATCCTTCATATGACGGAGGAAATAATGGCAAAAAGAGAATATTACAAGGTCCGCTCCAAGCTCACACGCGACCAGGTTCTTACAATACCGAACATTCTGACCTTCTTCCGGTTGGCTTTGATACCGGTTATCGTCTGGCTTTACGCATTCGCAGGTTGGCGTGAGTGGGCAGTGCTGGTAATTCTTGTTTCAGGATTTACCGACATATTGGACGGTTTTATAGCGAGAAAATTTAATATGATGAGCGATCTCGGCAAGGCTATAGACCCTCTTGCGGACAAGCTTACACAGCTTGCGGTTCTCGCCTGCCTCATAACAGACTTTCCCCTCATTGCCCTGCCCGTTGGCATAATGGTAGTAAAAGAGCTTAGCTCCTTTATTCTCCGCTTCATTCTGTTCAAGAGGACCGAACAGGTGAGAGGCGCGCACTGGCACGGCAAGCTAAACACCTTGCTCCTGGTGGCGATGATTGTTTTACACATACTCTGGCTTGACATTCCTGAATTGGTGTCTAACGTAGCCATTCTGACCTGCGCCGCTTCAATGATTTTCTCCTGTACGCTTTACACGATCGAAGTCGTGGGAGATCTTATCAAGTCAAAGAACGCATCTGACAGTCAATAAAAAAGAGAGAGAAACAGGACAATGTCCGTTTGTTTCTCTCTTTTTATTATATATAATGCCATATTGCGCTTTTGTGTTGACTTTGCCCCCGCCTTTTGCTATAATTGACGTATAAAGACGGAAAGGAGTGAGAACGTGATAAGCTGTAAAAACAAAATTGTCGCTGCAATTGCCGAATTTCAGACGTCACGCGCGTACCCCGCGATCTTCGCCGCACTGTGTGCGATCTCAGGCTTGTGCGACATGCGTGTATATATTCCTATTCTTATAATACTCTGCGCCCTCGTTCTCTTCTCTGCGCTCTTCGTCAATGACAACAAGGTCTTGCTTGTGCCGATGCTGATGATATATTACGCGCTTGGAACCGATAATAAGGACACCTACGACGCAACAAACGGAGATGTTTTTGCCTCTATTGATCCTACGGCATGGAACGTCATCGTGGTTCTTGCAATAATCGCGGTGTCCGTTCTGATCGCCAGATTTGCGATCGACGGCACCTTCAAGTCCGCCGCAAGGTCCGCCGGCCGCGCGTTTTGGGGAATTCTTCTTATAGATGCGGCCCTTCTGACAAACGGTCTGTTCTTTCCCGGATGGACGGTGAATAATCTTTTGTGGGGGCTTTTGCTCGCGTTCTTCCTGACCGCGTTTTATTTGATATTCTGCTCCGTTATCAAGAGTCATGACGGTCAAATCATCGTTTATGCCTGCAAGATCGCGGTGCTTACATCTTATATTATTTTCGCACAAATGATTTTCAAGATAATCAGCGCGCTTGCAACCGATACTCTGGTGTTTTTCAATGAAGCCACCAACAGATGGGTGCTAGACCGAAATCAACTCTCCATGTCATGGGGAATTACAACCATAGTGGGCGGCGTTCTTATACTCGGAATCCCCGCCGCCCTGTATCTGGCAAGAAATGAAAAGCGCCCTATTATATATTCCGTTTCCGCAATTCTGTTTGCCGCAACGCCATTTATAATGAACACACGCTCCTCGATGCTTACCGGAACGATCCTCCTATTTGTTGGCGCAATCGTTGTATGTGTATCGGGAAAAAACAAACGTATAAATCTCCTATTCTTCTCATCTCTGCTTGCGACTGTGACATTGGCTATAATAGGTGTGTGTATATATTTAGACAGCACCGGTAGGCTTTCCTACTATCTGAAGGAATTATGGCTCTTGGCGCGGTTTGACGTCCTTGATGATAGACTGGCTCTCCTTCACATAGGCGAGCAGCACTTCCTGTTGAGCCCGGCCTTTGGTGTAGGTCTGCTTGAAGGGGCTGCACCCGAAGGATTGGCGTTCGACAACGTCTTTGCGAACATGTACCACAACATAGTCGTTCAGTTTGCTTCATCCATGGGATGTGTGGGGATTGTCGCATTTATATTCCACTTAAAGGACTTCTTTGCGGTTGGATTAAAGAAACCGCGCTCGGGAAGAATTCTGCTTTTGCTTATACCTGCGGCAATAATTCTTATTTCGCTTGCGGATAACTTTTTCTTCTATCCCAACTTCATGATATTCTACGCCGCGTTCTGGGCATTGGCAGAAAAGGATGCGGATATAACCAAAGAACGGTTTAGCTAAGCTAAACCGTTCTTTATTTTAATCCAACGTCCTTCATAAGAGTCTTTAATGCTCTGAATTCCCTGTCGGATAAATTGTGTGTCGCCTTGATCTCCTTTGCCGCGCTTCTTGCCCTGCCCGGAGATATCAGCTTAAACCACCTTGCGATCTGGCAAAACGGTAAAAGCCACTTGTGTTTTTTTAGTATTGGGTAAGAATACTTTATGCTGTCGTATGGCATGAATACTCGGCTGAGTATATATCCTCTGCCGCCGCCCGCCTTTTCCTTGGCAAGCAATATCGCGTTTGACTTGGAGCCATACGCGCCGCACCGCAGAACAAACACCTCTACCCTCTTGCCAAGTGAGCCAAGCTCTCCCGAGCCAAACCAAAAGGATGAAAGCTCCCTCGCCACGCATTCAAAGACCTCAAGTCCTCCGCGGCGCAAAAGCTCAACTCTCTTTTTCTCGTTGCCGTCCTCTCGGCACAGCAAGCAGAGATCGAGGAATGGTCGCACACCTATTCCGCCGTCCTCAAAATGCTTGGCGGTGTGCGCTACGTGATAGAAATAGAACATCTCGTCGTAAAGCAGCTTGTGGTGCTTCTTGCCCTGCGCGTTTTCGGTATAGGACCGGACGTCCAGCGCAACTGCGCGCGAGCTTTCCGCGCGATCCTCCTCCAAAAGGTCATAATGCAGCTCTATATGAACCTTGCCGGGGGCGTCAAAGGATACGTCGTGCAGGCTCTCCTTGGCCTTTTTGTAACCAAGCAAGCATACCATGCACTCCTCTGCGCGCGCAAGGTCTTCTTTTTTTACAAGAATATCAATATCGCAGCTTGTCCTCATCCACGGCTCCGGGTAAAGCCCTCTCATCACCGCGCCCTTGAGCGGAATAAAATCTATTTCCGAATTTTCGAATGCGTCACAGATACGCGCAAGCTCAAAGTCCTGCCTCTCCTGACGTATAAGGGCGGTAAACTGCTCTGCCTCAAACAAGGCAAAGCTTGGGTCTTCCTCTCCTATAAGATTGTTTTTGACAAGCACGTGGCCGACAAGATGCGCCATGTCGTTGCGCTTGGCATATTTATATATCTCGTCAAGGCTTGTCTTTATCTTCTCTCGCTCGTCGGATGTTATGCTTGCGCTTGCGCCGAGCTCGGCGGCAAGGAGCCTAAACACCGCGCGAATGGTCGATATCGTCATCCTGTCGCCTCCTCTTTCGCGTTTTTTGTTTAGAATTTTCTCCAGACCATCTTGTTTACTACGCCGACGTAGGACTGAATGATCTTAACTACCTTTGTAGATACGTTCTCCTCGACATAATCGGGGACGGGAATACCGTAGTCGCCGTTTCTATTCATCTCAACGGCTGTTTCAACCGACTGCAAAAGTCCGACCTCGTCAATGCCCGAAAGAATGAAGCAGGCCTTATCGAGCGCCTCGGGGCGCTCTGTGCTTGTACGGATGCAGATCGCCGGGAAGGGCTTGCCTATTGAGGTAAAGAAGCTCGATTCCTCGGGGAGCGTTCCGCTGTCCGATACGACCGCAAAGGCATTCATCTGCAAACAGTTGTAGTCGTGGAATCCGAGAGGCTCGTGCTGAATCACTCTCTTGTCAAGCTTAAATCCGCTTGCGGCAAGACGGTTGCGGCTTCTGGGGTGGCAGGAATAAAGAATGGGCATATCGTACTTCTCTGCCATCTTATTTATTGCAGTGAAAAGACTGTTGAAGTTCTTTTCGGTGTCGATATTTTCCTCTCTGTGGGCAGACAAAAGAATGTATTTGCCCTTTTCAAGTCCAAGACGCGCATGAATGTCCGATGCCTCGATCTCGGAAAGGTTGTTTTTGAGAACCTCTGCCATGGGAGAGCCTGTTACGTAAACTCTCTCCTTGGGGAGTCCGCACTCGTGGAGATACTTGCGAGCATGTTCTGAATATGCGAGGTTGACGTCGGAAATAATATCAACGATGCGGCGGTTGGTCTCCTCGGGAAGGCACTCGTCCTTACACCTGTTGCCCGCCTCCATGTGAAAGATCGGAATATGCAATCTCTTTGCACCGATCACGGACAAGCAAGAGTTGGTGTCACCAAGTACAAGCACCGCGTCGGGCTTAAGCTCCGCCATAAGCTTGTACGACTTTGCGATGATATTACCGCAGGTCTCGCCAAGATCCGCACCGACCGCATCAAGATACGCCTCGGGAGCGTCAAGCTTGAGATCCTTGAAGAACACTCCGTTGAGGTTATAGTCGTAGTTCTGTCCCGTGTGAACGAGAACCGTGTCAAAGTATGTACGGCACTTGTTTATTACCGCCGCAAGACGAATTATCTCGGGGCGTGTGCCGACGATTATCATAAGCTTTAATTTTCCGTTGTTCTTAAACATCGCATTCGAATTGTTAGGCATCGTTTTTCTTTTTCCCTTTCAAGTAATAATTCACCGCCTTAAATAGCGGATGTATAATAATAGATATCAGCGCAGTTAGTACTACACATAAGATAGCATATAAATATTTGTTTTGTATATAGATTACTCTGCTGCGAAGCAGTTCAAATGATATTCCCTGTACAACATATATTTCAAAAAAGTATTTTCCTAAAACATCAAAAACCTTGAATTTAAGGGGTAGAATCATAAGGATAAGCAAAACAAACACAACAAAAACCGGCGCGGATATCATTTTGGTGATAACCTTTATAAAGCTCGGGAGGGGTAACATTGGTGCAGCAAACAATAGACAGAAACTAACAAAAGCTAAAAGCAACCACAGCACATATCTCTTGTGTAATACTTCTTCAATTTGTGGCTGATAAAACGACCATACTACTCCCAGCAACACCGCATAAATAGATTCATACCTGGTCGTGCCCGCGTTCATTAGTATACAAAAGAAAACGTATGCCAACAAAAACAGAGCTAATACCAGTATCTTTAATGAATCCTTATTGATGTACTTAAAAATAACATATATCGCAAGATATATCACGAGTATTGCCTGCAAATACCATCCGTTTGAAATAACGGTACCGCCCCACAAAAATGATAGCACAAAAAGCTTAACATCAAAGGGGTTGCCTATCACCAGCGTACCAAAACCAACATATATAGCAATAAGGATAATACAACTCACATAAAAGGGTAAAATGTGTTTTTTCGGGAAGCTCCTAATATATGCTTCCCCGCTCTTCTTATATGACGCCGCAATTCCGTATCCCGATAAGAAGAAAAACATTGCTACCGAAAGATATCCCATGGATTGAAATATTAGTCCAACATATTGGTTTTGTATAATGCTACTCCACTGATTCAAATGATGCAATACAATAAATATCGCAAAAACTCCTTTTACGCGCTTGGTATTATCTATCGATAAATATGTCCGTCTGTCTGTCTGTCTGTCTGTCTGTCTGTCTGTCTGTCTGTCTGTCTGTCTGTCAAGAGATTGTCCCCCTTTTTTCAGCATATGTCAATACCCTTCCGCAAATATATCAAAAATTATTCCACAATTTCAAAAAAAGTATCCGGCTTGTTCGGGTTATGCCTCAACCGTAGGTTTTGTTTTGCTCAATTTGTTTTTTAATCTTGATTTACAAGCGGCTGTTATTTTCTCTATTTGTCTTACAAGTATGTGCAACAAAATTGCACTAATATAGATAAGCGGTAATGTAATAGCAAATGCGAGACAAGCAGCAATATTGTAATCATACTTGTTTATTAGCATCATAAATGCTCCTGCTTCAACGGATAGCATCAACGGCCAATGTATCGCATAAACCTCAAATGATATTTTTCCTAACCATCTAAAAAGCTTAAACTCGAATATGCGCTGCATTACGGAAGATTTCATTGTTACAAAAATAATTAGTGCAATTCCTACGGCACGTAGTAATTTCGTGTCCAAATAAGGTATTTTGCCCCATAATGAATATATACCCGTAAAATACATCGGACACGCAGCAAAATACAATCCTACCGCATAACAACAAATCCAAAACCACTTTTTGTGCAATATATTTTCATAATACCTACCAAGCAGGGTCTCATTTTTGTTAAACAACAAATCAGCTACAAAAATCCCCAAAAAGAATGGGATGTATTGCGGTAAATGTTGAACAAAAAGCGCTGCACTAACAGCGATATATGATAGCCTACGATATTTCGAGTCTTTCAAAACATAGCATGCCACCATTGAGAAAACATATCCCCAAAACTCATATCTAATAGTCCAAAACGGCCCAACATAGTCGCTCATACGACAAAAAGGATTAAAGAAAATATTTTTTAGGAGATTCATGATTGACGGTGTAAAATTGCAATAATCATCCAAGAAATCACCGTATGGTACTTTGTCCAAGATATTTAAATGATTTTGCAATCCAAACACCATGCAAACATAAGTAAACAACGTAGCCAAAAGAACTATCGGTAACAATCTAAAATAACGGTTTGCACATTTTTTAATGACGTCTTCTCCGGAAGGCTTTTTTGTAAACACAGAAATGCCTACCAAAAGTCCCGTAAGGACAAAGAAATATCTTACTGCGATATCTCCATTTACTAAAATAGATAGCGGCGTTTTTGCAAAAACAGTCAAAATGCTTTCATCTTGCTCTGCAAACTTTTCAAAATACATTTGCGGGAAGTAAACACATATAAAATGACAGATAATCACGTTAATCGCCATCAATCCTCTTAAACCGTCAAGAAATTCAAATTTTCCGGCTTTGGGTTTGATCGTTAAGTTGTTGTCCATATTATTCCACCGCCTCAAAAAATGTATCCGGCTTGTTCGGGTCAAACTGCTCGTTTGCCCACATGAGCGTTACGAGATCGTCCGTGTCCGAAAGATTTATAATATTGTGAGTGTATCCCGGCAGCATATGCACCGCCTCAATCCTCTCACCACTGACTTCAAAATTAAGCACCTCGTCAGAGCCGATTCTTCTCTGCTGTATGAGCGCACTGCCCGAAACGACGATGAAGAACTCCCACTTGGTGTTGTGCCAATGCTGACCCTTGGTGATTCCCGGATTTGAGATATTTACCGAGAACTGACCGCAATTTGCGGTTTTAAGCAGCTCGGTAAAGCTTCCCCTCGCGTCAATATTCATCTTCAAGGGGAAGGACGCCTTTTCTCGCGGGATATAAGAGAGATAGGTACTATACAGCTTCTTTGCAAAGCTTCCCTTAGGTATCTCGGGCATAACAAGCGTCGCGGGCTGATTCTTAAAGGATTCAAGCAGCTCTACTATCTCACCTAAGGTCACCTTGTGCGTCACAGGCGCGGCACAATATTTGCCACCATCGCAAAGAACGGTATTTATACCGTCAAACTCACAGCGATGCTCCTTGCCTTCAAGCGCATCAAGCATCTCCTCGACGAGATCGTCGATATAGAGAAGCTCAAGCTGAACCGTGGCATCATTTACAGTGATGGGAAGATCGTTTGCGATATTGTTGCAGAACGTAGCGACCGCGCTGTTATAATTCGGTCTGCACCACTTGCCGAAAAGGTTCGGGAAACGGTAGACAAGCACCTTTGCGCCCATCTCCTCGCCGTATGCAAACACAAGCTCCTCGCCCGCCTTCTTGCTTCTGCCGTAATCGGAATCATATCTGCCGATGCAGGTCGCCTGAATCGAGCTTGACACCATCACGGGGCACTTGTTATTATACTTTTTTAGTGTATCGAGAAGTGTTGACGCAAAGCCAAAATTGCCCTGCATAAACTCCTCGGGATTCTGCGGGCGGTTTACTCCCGCAAGATTGAATACGAAATCCGACTTCGCGCATGCCTCATCAAGTAATGCCGCGGGGGAATCAATATCGTATTCGTATATCTCCTCTATGGCAAGCGCGGGGTGTGTCCTGTCCTTGCCGTCTTTTATGTTTTTTAGCGCCGCGCAAAGATTCTTTCCTACAAATCCCTTAGCGCCTGTTACAAGTATTTTCATCTTATACCTCAAAATTAAAGTCGAGTCCGACCAGCTTAAGCTCTGCCTTGTAAGATTCTATCTCTGAAGCATTGATGGCGGAAATGCTCTCCCGTTCGCGCCTTATGTGATCTCGTCTGAACAGTAGCACGGTCACAAGTCGTCCTGCCCAGGCAAATGGCAGAAGAATTGGGCATTTTCTAAGCCACGGACGATCCTCACACATGGTTTTAAAGCTCGGAAAAACAGCGCTCCAAAATCTCTTTTTTCTCACCTTATCCGCGTCCGCACCATTTGCAAGCGCGGCGGCCTCATAGCGCGAGCGGTCCTTAGTTGTTCCGTACACACCACCGCTAAACACCTTTTGGGTGATAAAGTCCGTTACCTCATCGCCCTCCGCATCCTTGAACCATACGTCAAGAGTTTTCACTATGTTTTTATAAAACTCGGCTATTCCAAGCTGCTCCAATGTGGCATGTACATACTCGTGGTCTATATCTGCATTCGCCTCAAGCAAAACGTGTATGTCAACAAGGTGCTTTATACCTATTCCGGCATATCTGTAATGCTTGGTAAAATGAGATACGAGGTATATAAGCTCGTTTTCCGCGCTCAACGTGTACTCGTGTCCGCCATCTGCCACTTTTTGCGCGTGATCCCAGCCGTCACCGAAGTATGCATAAAGATCCTTTGTATACGAAGGGATAATTCTCTTGTGCAGCTCTATGCCAAGATCGCCTTTTTTCCAGACCCACTCGTGATCACTGGTAAGCAGATGCTTATATCCGAGAGTCTCCATAAGCAGCTCTATTCTGCCCATCTGCTCCTTGCGGATAAGCACGTCCGCATCGCCAAGAAGTCGCATCTCACTGCACGGATACAGTCGTTTTATTACCGAGCCCTTTAGCCTCATGTAATCCACTCCGTTTTTCTCAAACGCGAGGCAGAGAGTTTCAAGCTCGCTCTCTTGATTTTGATTCAGCAGAGCCAAAAACATGGCAGAGGCGTATATTTTGCGCTTTTCGTCATGAGATACGAATTCCTGCAGGTCTCTGCCACCATAATAGATAAGCGGCATTATCTGCTGACTTTTGGCAAATTCGTACAGCCTTGAATAGTCAAAATCCTCCGGGAGAGGAGTATTCTGAGCCTTCAACGCATTGTTTATGAGGATAATTACTCCTCTCTCAAAGCTTGATAGCATTATTTTGCGTCCTTTGCGATTTCCTGTCTGATATATTCAAGCGAAAGAAGCTTTTGCTTTACCTCTTCAACGTCAAGAAGCTGGGTATTGTGAGAATTGAACTCAGTAAGAGTATTTCTCTCTGTATCACCCTTGTTGAAGTACTTATCGTAGTTGAGTCCGCGCTTGTCGCAGGGCACGCGATAGAACTCGCCCATATCGATGGCGTTTGCGCATTCTTCGTTTGTAAGAAGTGTTTCATACATCTTCTCTCCGTGACGGATACCGATGACTTTGATGTCCTCCTTGTTACCGCCGAACAGCTCGCAGACGGCCTCCGCCTGTGTTTTGATAGTACAAGCGGGCGCCTTCTGAACAAGGATATCTCCGCTCTCTCCGTTCGCAAACGCGAACAACACAAGGTCTACCGCCTCGTCAAGCGACATAATAAATCTTGTCATCGTGGGATCTGTTACCGTAATGGGGTTGCCTGCTTTGATCTGGTCGATCCAAAGCGGAATTACAGAACCGCGGGAGCACATTACGTTGCCGTATCTCGTGCAGCAGATCTTGGTCTGCTCGGGTTTTACCGTTCTCGACTTCGCAACGATGACCTTCTCCATCATCGCCTTGCTCGTTCCCATCGCGTTTACGGGGTACGCCGCCTTGTCGGTGGAAAGGCATACTACGTTCTTAACTCCCGCATCTATTGCCGCGGTCAGCACGTTCTCTGTACCGATTACGTTGGTCTTTACCGCCTCAATGGGGAAAAACTCGCATGAGGGCACCTGCTTGAGTGCCGCCGCGTGTAATATGTAGTCAACACCGTGCATCGCGTTGCGTACGCTTGCGATATCGCGCACGTCGCCGATATAGAACTTGATCTTCTCCGCTACCTCGGGCATCTTAGCCTGAAACTCGTGGCGCATGTCGTCCTGCTTCTTCTCGTCGCGCGAGAAGATTCTGATCTCACCGATATCGGTGTCAAGAAAGCGGTTAAGCACCGCGTTACCAAAGGAGCCTGTTCCTCCGGTGATAAGTAATGTTTTGTCTTTGAAAAGTGACATGGTCTATTTCTCCATTTCGTTCCAATTTATATTTAAAACCATAATTTTATGCTTGCCTGTATGCGCTGTATCAACCACGATCTTATCAAACGATCTGCCAAATCGAGGATGCAGATCGCTCCTGTATGCCGTTGCGTTGATCGGCGACTCGAATCTTGCCACCGTGTAAAGCTTCTCGGCTTGAGTGTCAAAGATCAACAGGTTTCTGTAATTTTCCGGATCTGCATAGGTGTCGGTCAACATGTATCTGCCGTTCAAGGTAAAGCCCGGATGTCCGTCGATTACTAATTTTTCTTTATCATAACATCCTTTTTTTGTGCCATCTATTCCGTACACGTCGTAGCAACTGCTGGCGGCAAGCTTGTGATGCGCCTGCGCGTTAACGTGTCTTGAAAAGAATCGTCTGTAGATTTTTCTCAAAAATTGACCAAGCGCCCCCGTTTTCTGCGTAACCGCCGAGTAGGCGTTTCCAAGTGCCCTTCTCCTCACACTGAATATAACAAAACTATCGCTATCGATCCAGCCGAGATGCGACCAGGAATTCGTTTCCCAGCCCTTAAGGCAAGTCAAGATTTTACCGTCAGTGTCTGCAACAAAGCATCTGGTCCGAAAACCTCCGCCTGTGTCAAATCTGTGGTAAAAAGCAAATTTTGTACCTGTCGGGTCTAGCATGATATGCTCCACCCAGTGCTTAGCCCCTGCAAATTCCTCGCGATAATCGGTATTTATGATCGTTTCTATATCAATGATCTTTTTGGTTGCCCCTGTATTGAGATCCATCTTATATATGCCGTCAACGTCGGTTACCTGCTTGTTGTATCGCTCGTCGCGGATATATTCGTAGTGATATGCCCTGCACCAATACGCTCTCTCAAAATTAATTGTTATCGAGAAGGAGGCGTCGGGACTTATTCCGTATATTGCCATCGGCAAGGTTTTATAGATCGTTCCGTCTGTGTTATATATTCTTGCAACGTATTTGCCGTCCTCGGCATCGTTGAATACTATTCTTTCCTCGCCATCGTAGCTTATCCACTGCGACATAGCTCCCTGCTGCCAATTGCACGCACGGGTGGTCGCAACGCGATGCCATTCCCCGTCCGGCAAAGAAAACCAACCAACGTCGATCGTATCATCCTGCAGGAAATTTCTCTCTTCGTCATCGCTATCCCATCTGTGACAAAGAAGCTTGTCCTCGTTTGAGCTTAGTGGGCAGTAATTATAATATCCAAACCAATATCGTGCGTCATCAGGGCTTTCAAAACCCACGTCCGCAAAATCGCTTATCAAATACTTTTTATCCATTGCACACGTCCGTCCTTTCCTCGCGCTTGATTTCAACGAGTATATCCGACAACAGCATAACAGTTCTCGCCACGTATCCGCAAAGGAATCCTATCGCAAACGAGACTATGCCTACGCCGAAATAGGAAAGCAGAAGTGACACGACTATCTGTATCAAGGTTGCCGCAATAGCTATAACGTTCAACGCTCTTACCTTTTTTGCCGCCATCAATACACTGGAAAGCGAATCCGAAAGCTTAAACGGAACGCTCAGAAGCAAAACGTACGCGGTTGCCATTGCTCCCACGTAATTTGGCAGGATAACGGGCAACAGGAAATGTATGCCCACTATGCCACACGGAATCAACGCAAGCATTATTGCTCCGCCAGCCAAAATCGGCTTTTTGCACATTTTGAAGCAATCCGCTATTTTTTCTCTCTTGGCATATTCCGAAACTATTCTCGGCGCGTACACTCCCGCAATCGACGTGGGGAGCTGAAGAACCAGAAGAATACACGTATATGCAAACGACCAGTATCCCAGCTGCTCCTTGGTCAGAAACAGCAGTATAAGCGTACCTCTTATGGCATCAAGTCCGGTTGTTGTTATGTATGACGCGGTAAAGAGCGGCAGTCCCTGCTTTACAAGCGAGAACCACTCCTTGATGCTGAATCTGAACTTCACCTTTATCGGTCTGAAAAGGTAAAGTCTTACCGTAGATACGGCAGAGGTGCAGCTTCTGAGTATCATAGTGACAAAGGGTTGCACCCAATAAAAAGGGAGCAGCAGGCAGGATATGATCGGGTTCGCTACGCTCGCCCTCGCCATTTTTTGAAACTCCTTACCAGATCTATAGGTCGCCGACAAAAGACCGCCGTAGAGGCTTGTCCATATCGAAATGATCTCAACTACCCAGCAAAGTCCGGTCTTCCAATCTCCGGACACGAACGAAATCGTTGCCAAAGTTAAAAATATCGCCGTGATCGGGAAGCAAACAAGCAATATCCACGCATTTGCCACCTCCACAACACGTTTCGCCTTCTCTTCCTCGCCCTTAGCCATATATAAAGGATACAGTCTTTCAACGGCGTGGAACACTCCGAAATGGAGGAAGAAAAGATATCCCGTTATGATGCTGAACTGCTTAAAGAACCCAAGCTCCTCGGCAGTTATGAACCTTCCTTGCACAAGCGATCCGATAACACCGACAATACTCGCAAACATGCCCGCGCCGGACACCGCAACGACCGCCTTGAATATATCGTTATTCTTAAGCTTTTGTATCAAGGCCTTCATTTTAATTCATCCCACTTTTCCGCAGTATCAATATGCTTTTCATTGTATATTCCCTGCGCAAGCTCCTTGATAACTATATCAAAGCACTTGGCGATATGCTCAACGTCAAAACAATTGACGCATCTCGCCCTCATCGCCTCTCCGATCTCTCGCGCAGCATCGGGATTGTCTATAACAAAATTCATCTTTTCTCTGATGGCGTCAACGTCGCCCTCTTTTACCAAAAGGTCATCTCTGCCTATTTGATAAGGAACAGAGCCCGAATAGCTTCCGATAACCGGAATTCCCGTTGACATCTCCTGTACCAGCGCCAGCGAGAAGGTCTCTACCCAGTTTGCTCCGCGCTTGGGAACATGCAACGCGCAATCCATAGCGCTGAGATAGTCGGGAAGCTCCTCCCATCCTATGAGTCCGGGCATAAGTATCTGATCCTCCACCCCGCACTCTGCGGCCTTATCTCGAATAGCCTTGATCTCGCTTTCAGAGCCGCTGCCGAGTATCATACACTTGACTCTTTTGTCGCAGGGCAAGGCCTCGATTATGTCCAAAATACCCTTCTCGGCATTGAATCTAGACGCACTTCCAAACACGAAGCAATCCTCAAGTCCCAGAAGCCGTCTTACCCTTTCTCTGCCCTCGGGCTTGAAAGTGAAATATGAGGTGTCTACCCCTATCTGCGTGTTTATAAATATCGGACCCTTATATCCCTCCTTGCGGAAGGCTGTTATTGCATCCGGATAGTGGACAAATATTGCATCGGACCCCTTGACATTTCTCTTTATAAT
Organism: Eubacteriales bacterium; assembly: GCA_045602385.1. Taxonomy (GTDB): domain Bacteria; phylum Bacillota; class Clostridia; order Oscillospirales; family CAG-272; genus SVTX01. The sequence continues at coordinate 44,350 of JAZSBL010000025.1, forward strand.
TGTGTCATTATACATTCTTATCAATCGGTGTTTGATAGATAGATGCTTCTTTCGTTCAAGATCTCCACGCATGGTAAACACGTAGGTCTTCGCCCCAACCGCTCTCGCGCCTCTTATTGTCTGACAGAGAGATGGAGAACCGTGCGTGCCTATGTAATATACCACGTCAGGTTTTTCCCTCTTGATGTTGGGCACTATGTCACCCGACGACCAGCCGCCAAAGCGATCCTGCTTTATCTCGATCGGAACGACCTTGAAGCGCTCCTCTTCATATTCGGAGCCGTTATATTCTATTACTCTTCCAAAGGAATACGCCTTTTGCGCGCCTACACTGTATTTTTTGGGAGACAAAATAACGATCCCGTTATTCTTATCCAGCTCCTTTAATATCAACCACCTTCTCCACAGACTCGGTCTGTTGAGGTTGGTTGCAACTATCATCAGTTTCATTTGTTGTTTTCTCCAACTTCGTTAAATAGGATGGAAAGATCACGCCTGAAGCACTCGTCAAGCGAGCGAATCGTCTCGGTTGCGTTCGCATTTTCAAAGTTTACGCTCATTATGCACACGGCAATTTTTTCGGGCTTCTGTTCATCGTAAAATGACACGCATCCGGCAACAGGTGATTGCCTGATTGCCTCAAAGGACGAGGATACGACCGAAAGTCCGTTTGACAGATACGTTAAGACCTTAGACGGAAAAGACGTTTGTGCAAAGGACGCATCCGGGATCTGCGTTGCCAGACCAATATGACATTTGCGAAGAAAATTATCAAACTCCTCGCCCTTCAAAAGACCGTCGTAGGTTACGGTTGCGGCAGATTTGGCGTTTGCCTTGCTAATTAAAGCTTTTATTTCCTCTATCTGCGCATCAGACCCAAATCCAAGCAGATGCACGTGATATCTCTCATCAAGATATTCAGCTGCTTCTGCCGCTGCTACCGCTCCGCCCTTTCTTGGGTCAAGCGTGCCGGCATAGACAACGTGTATTTTCCCGTCTCCCAAGCTCGGCTTTTCTCCGTCATATGCTTTATATATGCCATAAAGCAACGCGGACGGCTTATTGTCCTTGTTGCATCTCTCGTTGAGATGCTTGTTTGAACAAACGTAACCTTGAGCCACGTCAACCAGATCAAATTCGTGGTTTTTGAGCTTGTCGGGGAGATCGCTTGTTACATCCTGATATATTTCGCACATCTGAAGGATCAATTTATATTTTTTGACTTTTTTTAGATCGCGGAGCATCTTGACGTAGTTAAGAGAGTGATAAACCAACACCACATCTTCTTTTCTCACGTGCAGTAACAAATACACAAACATCTGCAATCTCAGAAAATGCATGTCCAGCCTTGCAAAAAAGGAATTCCCCTTGCCTAGGCTGAAGAATTTTTTGAGTGTCTTGCCCTCTCCAAGTTTAATTCTGCCGCCCAAAACAGGTTTTTTCCCGAGAGTTCCACTCATCGATACAAATTCCACGCTGTAATTTTCTCTATCTACACTGTCTGCCAGATAATCCATAAGATTGGTGGCGGCCAGATAGTATTCTCTGTTTTGCTGGCTTTCCTTGGTGTCGTAATAGCCAACGTAAAATATCCTTTTCAAAAGTTCTCTCCTCTGAATATTATCTTGTTATAGATTCCAAAAAGCTCAAGGCTTCATGGCGCACAGAGTCAAAAGCATGTCTTGCCCTTGTGTTTTCTCTATTGTTCTCTCCGAGAGCCTTGCGATGCTCCGGAGAATTATAAAGCTCAAGGATCTTATTCCTCAACTCGTCAACATCGCAGGGCTTAAACGTCAATCCGTTCTCGCCATCTCTTATCTCGTCGGCGGTCTCGGGAAAATCCGACATTATTACCGGCAACCCAAGCGCGCCCGCCTCAAACGCGGGTCTTGCCTGGTGCCCTTTTGTTGACGGGAACACAAGTGCATCGCATGCACGGTAAAGCGTTGGCATATCAAACACCTTGCCGAGATAGGTTATATTATCCGTATGAATCTTCTCCGCCTCAACAGCTCCGCCCGCGGCGACCAGCTGAATGTTGGTGCTGACTATTTTTGACATCGCCGCCGTTATCACGCTGTGTCCCTTAAGCTCGTCCGTTCCTCCCACGTAAAGAAGATTAAATTTAACCTTATCAAGTCCAAATCTTTCGCACGCTTCCTCTCTTGTAAGCCCGACATTGTATTTGTCAAGCTCAATACAATCGCGTATGACCGCCTGATCTTTTACCTTGAGCGCGGAAATCTTCTTATCATGTTCCGAGATAAACAGTACTCCGTCACAATGCTTATTTATAAGGTGGCGACAATAATGATACGCAACATTGTCAACCTTAGTCTCTCGTATATACATAACCGCCTTTGCACCGGCTTTTCTTACCGTTTTAGCTGCCCACGCCAGCGTTATAGAATTAAGTATTACAATATCATAGCCGGTTTTCAATATTTCAGCGAGACGCGCGGCACTTTTTCGGGTCCTCAAACAGTTTTTTGCAAACGTACGTGTAAGCAGGCCCGGACCACCGTTGTATGCGGAGATCATTCCCATATCAGCATTAATCGCTACAGTTTTTATCCCGTCAAGCTTTTTTAGCTCTCCGTCGACCTCGCTTTCAAGGTGTGGCAAGCACACGGTTACGTCATGCTCTCCCGAAAGCATCTTGCACGCGTCGCGCAGGCTGACGCCCGCGCCGCCCCAGGAGTCACAATGATGGAGTATCAAAATTTTCATTTTTTCTCTCTCCTCCCATTATGATGGGTGCCACGACAAACAAGACACCAAGCGTTTTATATGACAAAACCGAATTGACTGTCGCGATGAACAAATACGCCACGATCGCCGCAAGCAGGGCGCGCTTAGCGCGCTCTTCGCGGATAAACGAACATGCAAACTTATATCCGTATGCTATGAGCGCAAAGAAGAGTCCGCCAAGCAAAAGTCCGCCAACCGCCAAAATGTCAAGTATCGTAGAGTGATCCCACTGACAAGCGTAATCTCCAAAAATATAATTTCCAAGTATAGGATGCTTTAAGAAATTGTTAAAGGTATCCTTATAAATCAATATTCTAAAGGTCGTGTCTTCTTTGCCTACATCGGTGTTGCCGGATAGGTATTCCGCTATATCCGCACATCTGTCACTTAGCACCTCGATAGTAATATTTTCAGACAAGTACCGCATCGCATCTTCGAGTGCGCCCGAAAAAAGGAGCACAAGTGGTGATACAACTATAAACAATCCCAACACTATAACCACGATCTTGTTTTTTATACTCAATATCCAATAAACAAGCAATGCCACGATAGCTCCGAGAATTGCAATAAAGTATCCGCCCAAAAATACAGATGCCAAGTTGCACGCAAAGATGATACCAAAAATTACCTTGTGTTTTGTTGTCCCCAATTTATATAAGAGAACAGGAACAATTATAGCAAGGGGGTATGAGCCGGAATATCCAAGTGTAAACAGTGACGTGCCTTCATTATACGCCTCATTTTTGGCAAGCTCCGGATTTATAATAACGGTTATGAGATTAGCCAATGCTACGACGAATAATACAGCAATTGTAAAATTGGAAACCAGACGGCGCTCATCCTCCGTGAGGTTCTTTACGCTCAAAATCAGACCTGTAAGGTAAATCAGCATAAAAAGGGCGTTTCCTATCTGCTTAGTCATAGGAATCATTCCAAGAAACGTCATCTGTGGCAAAGAATCTCTACCTATCGCCATTATGAGCATGTACATTGCCGAAAAAACCATGAAAACAACCAGGAAGTTTTGCGTCTGGATATTTTTTCTTGCTTCACCGCGGTTGCGTCGCGCGTTAAGGTACAAATATGCGCATATACCAAAGTCTATCGCTCCCGAGACCGCCGCGCCTGCCGCAAACAACAATGCCTGGTTGGCAAATCCGCACCATGTTTTGAAAATCAAAATACATACCAGAACACAATATTCGGTTATTCGGTAATTTTTTAGGGAAATCCTGTTATTCATTTTCCTGTTTCCTTGTTTCATCAATCAAAGCCATTATTCTTTCGGCTTGCCTTATGTTATTTTTCTCACGCAAAACAAATTCCTTTGCGCGTCTGCCCACGTCTTCTCTCTCGTCTGCACTTTTTGCCATTACTTCAGATATCGCCCTTGCAATACCCTCTGCAGAGCAATCATCTATCGTGTAAAGATAGTCAAAATACTCGCGGGGTATCCCGGGAAGCTTCGTCGTCAGCAGTGGCGTTCCCGATGCCATATATTCCATCACCTTGGATGGAAATGACAGATTTCCGTACACTATATTATCAGGGCGCGGATTGATAAGCAGATTTGCATCAATTTGAGCCTGAATTGCCTCTGCGTTGGTAACTATTCCGCAATATTTTATTCTTTTATCCAATCGGCTCTTCTCGTTAATCCATTCCGCTAGCTTTCCGTTACCATATATATTTAGCTCAAAATTTTCTGCGCTTATATGGCCCACTGCATCCACCAGCTCCTCAATGCCGGTGAGGGGGGCTATGCTTCCCGCATAGACACAGGTAAAATTTTCTTCCGCCTTGTCCATGTGTGATTTTTTACAAATCGCCTCTTCGCAGCTACCCTCCACAATAACACGCGGTGCAGCCTTTTGATTGACAAAATCGTTCATAGCCTCGGTTAAAAGAACATACCCATGATAATGTTTCATCAAAAACGACGTTAATCGCTCAAAGAACTTACTTCCGCCTCGAAGCTTTTCCGGGATATCCGTTATGATTGCTATTGCGGGAACCCTATATTTTTTTGCAACTCTAAGTGCATTCATAGATGCCAGCGGATTTATTGCATCGCATATTATCGCCTCCGGTTTTTCCCTCTTGCACACTGCCTCGGAAAGCTTTCTCATGGACATATAGTTGCAAAGCTTATGGAGTATTCCCCTATTTGATCCTAACACATGATACTCTATATTCCCTTGGTTTTGGCAAGTAGGATCAACATCCACCAAAGCACTATACGGGGGGTTTGATATGGCGCAAACATCCGTGTGTACAGCCAGACCTTTAACAATCAGCAAATTGAATTTTTGCGCCTGATGTCCGGACGTTATTTTCCCCGCCTTAACCAGTTGTGAGAAGTAATCTTCATTGATAGCTGAACTTAAATATAAAACCATTTTCCCTTTCCCATTCTAAACGCAATAGCACGCCTCGCCCCGCTGGGCGTTGGGTTGTTACTTTTCGTTTAGATCCTTCTTGATTTGAGTGGTGCTGATTTCGGGAGTCCTCGGGAGATAAACCACCTCAACTCCCTCTTCTCTTAAAAAGTCAAACTTACCCTTACAATCATCGCCCATAACAAAGGTGTCTATATGATATTCGTGTACGTCTGTCCGCTTTTGCTCCCAGCAGGTTTCAGGAATAACAAGATCTACGTATCTGACAGACTCAACGAGAGCCTTTCTCTGCTCATAGGAGAAATTTTTTCAAAAGCCTCGCTAAGTGATAGCATTTTCTCGTAATCTTTCCGCGGCATTCCCACATCTATGTCATCGTCCCATGGAATAAATCCCTTGTGCCTTATTGCACCAAGCATGGTTCCACCCAAAAGATAATACCTCAGGTTGTGGATTCTGCAAAACAGATCGAACTCCTTGAATATTTCAAAACACCCCTGCTGAATCATTCGTGTTCGCTTCATTTGTGATACGCCCCTATTATATATTTTCGTTGTACAAGGACGATAATTCTTTATATCCGTTTTGCCTGAGCTTTGTAGCGCGCCTCATAGCACGAGCCATATCACCCGGAGCCCGGCGCTTTACAATTCTCTCTGTCAATTTCCAAAAATTACACCAGTCCATCGCCAACCGGGATTTTATTCCCATTTGGTGCTTGTGGCTCAAATACTCTCTGTTAAGCACATACATATACGTGCTTTTTTTGGAAGGTATTCTATATTCCTGACTCGCCAGGTGCATTACGTGTATTCTGTCATCATAAATGCACCTCAAGCTCTCCGCTTTCGCCTTCTTGTAATAGGCGTAGCTAAAATCCAGATCCTCAGCATAGGCATAGCTTGTCAAATTCTCGTCCCATTCAATTCCCCACTTTTCAATGAGGGATTTCTTAACAGAGAAAAAGAAGCCCATTGCCCACTCGGTGTCCACCTGTCCCTTAACCTCATTTGGGAATCGGCCAAGCACGGACGCCGTAACGTGTCCTATTTTTCTCTTCTTAAACGAACGGGTGCCGAAAAGGTAGCTTACCCATCCGTTATTTTTCTTGCTGTTGTCGTCAAGCCCTGCAAGCATAGAGATCTGCCGGTCGGCCATGATGCTATACAATGTCTGCAAGGTGTCGGGATAAACATCCACGTCGTCATCAGAGTAGACGAGTATCTCCTCGGAGGCGTAACGAAGAGCGGTATTTCTTGCGACGGTCGATGACGGAACGGCTTGATATACGTATACCGTTCCAGTTTCCGTGCAGGCATCCAAAATAGCCTTGATCCGTCGACGGTTCTCCTCGTCTTGGCTCTGATCAACCACTACAATTTGACTCGGCACATATTCTGAAGCCATATAAGTTTGTATTGTTCGTTTTAGTGTTTCGGGGCGATTCATCGTGGGGATAAGTACCGATATTGGCAAAATACTCTTCACGTTCATTGCCTCCTTTTTTCAAATTTGTCTTAATTCTTCAAAAATTTCAACGTGGCGCGCCGCCATCTTCTCTATGGTGTACATGCGCACGGTTTCTCTGCTGCTCTTAAATAACAGCGCCTTATTCTCTGTGTCCAACACAGATTTTATTTTCTCTGCCAGGGAATCTCTGTCTTCTGCGGGAACGATATATCCGTTCTCGCCGTCCCTGACCATTTCAAGCGCGGCAATACATCTGTTAGTAGACACTATCGGCAAGCCATATGCCATCGCCTCGTTTATAACAAGTCCCCAGATATCCTCTCTTGTCGGCAAAACAAAGAGATCCGCCGCGGCATAATAATATCCAAGCTCTCCCTTGGTCTTGAAGCCCACAAAATGAAGATTATCAAGTCCAAGCTCGCGCCTCAGATCAAGATATTCCTCTGTCGGCTCGCCGCCAACAATATATATTCCGGTATTCTTATCAAGCTTGCTTGCCGCCTGCATCAGTATATCAAAGCCCTTGCGGTGGATGAACTGTCCAACCGATAGGATAATTTTTTCTTCCTTAACTCCGAGCTTTTCGCGCAACGCACTCGTGCCCAGTTCCACAAGCTCATCCGCTTTTACAATATCAGACTCGGAAACCGAGGTGAAAGGATATTTCCATATTTTCTGCTCGGATATTCCTATCGACAAAAGATACTGTTTATGCTCCTCGCAGGTTGTGAAATGTCCCGCCGCTCCGCAAATAAAATATTTTTTCAAAATACTTATCGGGAACCGGTCTTTTTTATGGAATCCGCCGTCGTACTCTATGTAATACTTCTTTTTGTGTCGGCGACAGTATGAAATTGCGCTCATTGTTGCGGGGGATACATAATTTGTGAAAATGACGATGTCAAAATCATTGTTTTTTACGTAATCGCGTAACGCGCCGCCAACACTTCTGTCCGTCTTGAACGGCTTTAGATTTAATTGTACTGCTGTGAAATTTTCTGCAGCCTTTCCCCTCCACTTGCCATCTCTGTCCGACGCAGTCTCTCTCTCGAAGCACACCGTCAGGTCGCAATACTTGCCGAGCTCGTTGAAAAAATCAACTCTGTACGGAGACGGAACGTTGGTTGAAAACATTATTTTCATACAGAAATCTCCGTCAAATTATACATTTCAACGTATTCGTTGTTATCTTTGAGTCCGTAGGTAGCCGCGCAAGACACACAACGACTTGTTACATCCTCTGTTTTACTCATTGTTGTTATTGCCTGATAGATTGCATCAACATCGCAAAACGGAACACAGACGCCACAACCAACTCCGTCCTCGGCAACAACCGCGCGCTCAACTATCTCTTCACACGCTGTACCCTTGTATACAACAATCGGCGTTCCACAAGCCATCGCCTCAACCGTGGTAAGACCAAACGTTTCTTCCCTGCTTGGATTTACAAAAATATCCGCCGCGGTGTACCACTGCGCGAGCTCTGTTGCGTTTTTCGTTCTCGTGATCTTTATAATGTTATCGGGCAGCTCAGCCACCTGCTTGTCGGTAAGCCCAACAAGAACTACCTTATATGTGTCGTCAAGCATTTGGGACAACTTTACAAAATCGTCAAGGCCCTTTGCCTTACCCCAATTCTGCGCCACTCCGATTACTATTTTCTTGTTTTCAAGGCCGTATTTTTCACGGATATCGCTCTCTGTGGGCTTGAATGTACTCGTATCTATTCCGTTATGTACGACCTTTACGGGGTATTCCCTCAAAAATGACTGCTTTACAAGATCGGCAAGCCATTGCGAGGGCGTTATGATGGTCATATCCTTCACACCCGTGAACGCAGCTTTTTTTCTTGTAAAATTATTCTCTGCGTTACTAAACACCTTAGACGAGGGATAAACGTGCTTTTGTGGGCAATTTCCACATTTGGTCTGCCACTTGTTGCATTGTGCCAACATGAAATGGGCACAATGCCCCGTAAACGACCAGCAATCGTGGAGTGTCCAAAACACCTTTTTATCTGCCTTTTTGAGATAATCAAACAGTATCTCTACGTTGATGCAATATCCGTGAAGGTTGTGCAAATGGATTATATCGGGATCGTACTCCTCGATCTTGGCTACAAGCTCCTTTGTTGCCTTTTTTGCGTTGAAGCCCTCGTTATCAAAGATTCGCGCCATAACGCCATTGAATTTAACATCAAGTCCGCCGCCAATGCGCCAAGAATCCTCGGGCGCGTAGAATGCCTCTCTCGCCGCCGCTATCTTGCACTCGTGCCCCTGCTCTTTGAGGGTATCGTATATTCCGTTCATTATGCGCGGCGGTCCGCCAACGCTGAAAAACGAATTTATCTGTAAGACCTTCATATTAACTCCCCATCAGTTATTATCGAATTCACATTATGTATTTCAAGAAACAGAGTCGTTTTGAACTTGACGCCTTAACCGCCAAACAAGAAAGACTCACTGTAAACACGATAGTCAATATAAGCAACAGAAGATTGTGTATATCAAATGCCCCAAACGCCGTCGCGCTGAAAATCGCTTTTAATATCTTGATCACCACGTAATGCAATACGTAGATCATTGTGCTTGTCTTTCTCATATAGAAGAAAATCGGATTCGGTTTTATTTCGATCGTCAAAGTGAGCCGCATTGCGAAATACGCCATGGGCAACGCCGACAGCCAAAGAAAGGTGAACGGCGCGTTTAAAAACATTACAGCAACCACAGACTCAACTCCAAGCAAAATAAAGAACAAGCCCGTAAGTATTGCGTTCTTTTTGTGTTCCTTTTTGATTGTCTGTGTTGCCATGATCGCCGCGAGAGCTACGTATGGCAAAGCAAAGTAAAACCCGTTTTGCGTACCGATTATCGGAGTCACGTTCTTATTGATAAGGGCAATAAATCCCCACTCTGACGTAACACCTAAAAGTGTGGAAAGCATATATCCAAGCAGCCAAAGTGCGCAGGATATTCCAAACACCAAATATTTATTAAGCACACAGGAAAGCAGAAAAACGATCAAGCTTCCCCATATCAGCGCCGACATGAACCAAAGCGGACTTCCGTTGGTTGTGAAAACAAATTGCTTCAAATACCACATCGGAGAGTTGATATGCGAGCCAAATGCCACATCCACCAAATTAAATATGACAAACCAAATTGCATAAAATCGTATCAACCTCAGAAAATACGCAAAATAAACTTTGAATTTTTCTTTGAATGTTTCGCAATTCAGCAGTTTCTTAAAAAGGAAATATGACGACGACAAGAAGAAGTATGGCACCGCAAAGCGCGTCACAAGCCCTATTCCCGCATCGAGCCAGAATATATTTTCAAAAGGCTTGGCATGGATTACCACCACCAATATGGCACAGATAAACTTAAACAGATCCACTGCAGCATATTCTTTTTTGTGCTCTGCTTTAATCATATATCAAAACTCCTGATTTTTTATTCTACCCCTCGTTTTTTCTTGTCTTCAAACAGCTTTTTAACTGACGTTATCGAATAAACAAAGAAAGGTCTTAAGTCCTCCCACGAGAAGATCTCATCAACTGTGTTTTTGAAATTAAAGAACGAGGGCTTTGCAGAAAACCGACTCTTTGACTTTAAAAACCACAGAACATCCATGTGTATATATCTAAGATAGACACCCTCCGGATATTCGGAAAACTCGGTTATCTCTCCGCCATCCGCCTCGTCAAGAAGCTGGCGCGCGAGGTCTATACCGCACGTAAAGCATATCTTTGCGGTCCCGTTTATTCTGGGGTTTATCTCAAGTATTTTTGCAACTCCGTCGCGCGGGTCACGGATAAGGTCGAGTGAGGCATAGCCAGTCCAACCAAGCGCTTTTAAAAGCGCGATGCAATCGTCTTTGATCTTCTCGTCCTTTATTGTCACATTTATCGTGCTTGAGCCGCCGTTTGTCGGATACCAACGAAGCTTATCCATCAAAATGAAGCTCTTGCATTCACCGCGGTGATCCATTACCATTTCAACCTGATATTGGCTTGACGTTTGCGGTATGTACTCTTGCACAAGTGACGCGCCAAACTTTTCCTCGGTCAGCGCAAAAAGCCTTTCCAACTCTTCTCTGCTCTCAACTACATTAAATCCGTTTGCGCCGTACCCGCTCCTCGGCTTGATAACCAACGGATATTTCCACCCGCTATCATCAAACTCCGAAAGGCGCGAAAAGATCGCGGTCTTAGGGCATGGTATGCCGTTATCCATGCACACCTGCATGGTCTTTTGCTTATCTGCCGCCATACCAAAAATCTCGGGTGAGTTAACGGCAATATAAGAATACGCGGAAAGCTCCTCTTTGTGATCTGCAAGGATGGTTGCGGCAAAATCATTCATCGGGACAACAAGATCATATCTTCCCGTTTCTATCGCTTCTTTTATCCCATTGTACGTGCCTTGCACATCGTGACGGTCGAAAATGCCCATCACCTTCTCGTCGGTATATCGGTAAACATATCCCACGTCAAGCTTTGAGGAGCAATACACCGAGACGCAACATCCCTGTAAGGAAAACCCCTTTATCATCGGGAGTACCTGTCTGGATCCGCCGTCAACAAGCAACACCCTCTTGCCGCTCGTGAGCTTACTTTTTCTCGACATAAATGCACTCTCCGTTTCTTTTCAATGCCATTGTTGTGAACACCACACGGTCGGTATTCTCGGTGCCAAGCGGAAAACGCATTACACCGTACTGTAAAATAAGCGGGAAAATATCTTTTTTGAGCTTAAGCTCGTCCTTTATCTCGCTGTTCACACTTTTGAGCCTTGCATAGCGGTCAAGCTCGTTCTCGCCACCCTCAACTCCTGTTGATATGAACACCCTGCCGTCCTTGAAGCTTCCACAGCCGTGGCAGGGGCCCTCGGCGTTTGCAAGTATCTCTAACTTTTTAGTCTGCCTGTCCATTCGGATTATATGGTTCTGATCGGGCACGCTTCCCGCGTCGGTGCCCCACGTCAGATATTTTTCGTCAAAGCAGATACCGATGGCGCGCCAGTCCTGGCTTCCCTCGCCCACCGTTTCCCAGGTAAGTCCGTTGTCAAAGCTTCGCATCAGCTTGTTCTCTCTGTCCTCGTCACCCGTACCGAGCCATATACAATTCTCGTACGGATCGTATTTGACAAAGTGTATGTGTCTTACCTCGCTCTTGTCAAGCGTAAGTATTTTCTCAAAGCTCTTGCCGCCGTCTACACTCCTGTACAGCGCGGTGTCATTCTCTCTGTTCATATTTAGCGTATACTCACCGAAGAACACCGTACCGTCAGGCGTTACGCAAACGCCCTGATGTCCCGGCTTGTTTCCGCGAAAGCCGCGGAATTCACTCTTGACCTTGCCGTCAGAGCCAACGAGATACGCCACTCTCTTTGCCACCACAAGCACGTCGCCGCCGGGCATGGGCAAAAGGTGGTGTATTCCCTGTCGGAGCAGCTGTCTTGAAAGACGGAGCATGCCGATAAGCCTCTCTTTTGCGCCGCCAACCGTGTATTTCGGGGTCACTCTCTTTCCCTCGTAATCAACGGCGAAAAAGGCCATGCCCTGCGCTATCCATATTCGTTTTTCCTCGGTATAGAGGGCTCTGCCCTTTGCAATCCTTTTAAGGTTCATAAGTTTTCACCGTTTCGTTGATTTCTTCTTCAAGCTTGTCCATATAGGTCTCAAGCGTGAAGTTCTCCGCGAAATATTTTCTTGCGTTCTCTCCCACAGAAGAATATTTTTCGGGGTTATCTATATAGTCTGCCATTATCTCGGCAAGACCCTTATAGTCGCCTGCCGCAACGCAAGCTCCGCAATCCGCCTCGCGTATGGCCTCGTTTGCCGCACCGTTGATTGCCGCCAATATCGGCTTGCCTGTGGTCATATATACCTGCAATTTGCCGGGCATGGTGTTTCCTACGGCATTGTTTCCTCGAAGCGTGAGGATCAGCGCGTCCGCTTTTTTATAGAACGCGGGCATGTCCTCCCTCTTTTGATTGCCGTAGAATATAAATTTGTCCTTGACTCCAAGTTCCTCTGCAAGTTTCTCAAGCTCCTCTTTCTTTGATCCGTCGCCGACCATGTGAACGGCGAAATCATTTCTGCCTTTAAGCTCCGCGGCCGCCCTCACAAGCACGTCAAGAGTCTGTCCCTTGCCCATGTTGCCCGCGTACATAAAGTCAACTATTCCGTTGTCCTCCGCGCGCATGTCGATATCAAGAAGTCTTGTGTCGGCATGCTGAGGAATGTAGCTCATTTTCGACCTGTCAATTCCAAGCTCGGTCTCAAAGTAGTCGATAAACGGTCTTGACGTGACCGCAACACGGTCGCAAGCCATATAAAGCTTTCTTGAAAAGCTCTTAACGTATCCGTATATCGGGCCTCTGCTCATCTTAAGCATACCCTGCGCCGACTCGGGCCATATGTCAAGGCAATAGCAGATAAGCGGCACGCGGTGCTTTTTAGCATACGCCACCGCCGGCTCAAGCATTAGCACCGGCGAGAGCTGGTAGCATATAACTACATCAAAATCTCCGTCAAGCGCGAGTGCTTTTTTCTTTCCGTTTCTCGCAAAGCTGTAATAATTCAACACAAGATGAACCGGGTCTCGTCGTCTTGGAGTAATATTGCAACGTATAACCTTAACTCCGTCAATTTCCTCCTCGCACCTCTTGCAGTCCTCATATCCTTCAAATATATCTCCTGCAGGATAGTTTGGGAGCCCTGTAAGTACTGTTACCTTATGTCCTCTTTTTACAAGGGCGGGGGCTATCTCGTTTATTTGAAATTGCTCGGGATAATAATACTGGCTTACTATTAATATCTTCACTCTAGTCCCCTCCTTTGCGCATAATTTATTTAAGTATTTCTTCTCTTTCCTCAACCTCAACGGCTGAAACAAGCTCTGTCATTATCTTTTTAGGCTTCTTGCCAAACACGGTTGCAATGATCGCGACCACCGTGTACCATATCATCTTAACGTCATACCACACGCCCATTTTAGAGGGGTAATACGCCTCAAGCTCAAGTCGGGTGGGCAGAACGAGTCTTTCATAGTCGCTCTCGTCCTCAACCGTGTCGCCGTATATGTAGTCGTATATCGCGGACGGGCTTGTAAGTCCCGGACGGACCGATGCCGCAATGCCGTACTTACCCGATCTCATGGTAGCAACCTGATCCATTGCCGCGGGACGTGGGCCTACCACCGACATGTCGCCGATAAGCACGTTTAAAAGCTGGGGCAGCTCGTCTATCTTGGTCTTGCGCATAAGATTTCCAAAGGCAAATATCCTGTTTGTGTCAGCCTTGAAGGACGCCTCACTCTTCTCGCTCTCCTTCTTCGGCACTCTCATGCTTCTGAACTTGAACATCGCAAACTCGCGGTTGTCCTTGCCCACGCGTCTTGCAACATAGAAGATCGGACCGAAATCCGACACCAGAATGCCTATTATGGCAATTATCCATATAGGCGCAGTGACCGTAATTCCCGCAAGCGCGGCAAGTATATCAAACGCTCTTTTTATGAAAAAATAACCTTTTCTTTTCTTCATTTTGTCCCCCAAAAACATGCAATTTTGACCCTAAAACCGCATTTTTGACATTCCTCTATACACAACTGTGGCGCAAGAGCCGCCCTGACGCGTCACCCTTGCGCAACAAAAATTCAATGATTATACTATTCTCCTGAGCACGCACTCAAACGCCTCTGCGTACTCACAGCCCGACTGCGCGCCACGATATGCCGCAAGACCCAAGATCGCCTCTTCGCTTCTCGGATGCGGGTAGGGGCGCATAACCCCCCTGTATGCCGCCAACGCGTTAAGCTTTACGTCAACTCCGCCTCTGCCGACCTCAACGTAGGTGTTGGGAACAAATTTATTCATCGCGCTATTGACCGCCCACTCGGTAGAGGAAAGCACCTCCATAAACCAAAGCTCTGAGAGTGGCTTAACTGTATCTCTCCTTTGGAAGAGCCTGATTGCCGCCTGACATGCAAGCGAGGTGTGCAAATGGTCGTTGTTTGTATCCGACGGATGATGTGTAATTACCACATCGGGCTCCGAATCAGCTATCGCCTTCTCGATGAATTGCACCAAGTGGAGATGCGGAACTGTATTCATTTCAATGTTGGGAAAATCTCCCTCATATATCTTGCCCACGCCAAGCAGCTTGGTGCTTTCATAAAGATCGCTCTCAAGCTCCTTGTCCTCGGGACGGAACGCCCTGGCCTTGGCCTCGGCACACATAATGCATACGTCCACCGCGTGACCCTCACTTGTAAGCTTATGTATCGTGGCACCCGCGCCCAGCACCTCATCGTCGGGATGAGCAACAACAAGTAAATACTTCACAATTATCTCCCACGCGCCTGTTTTTGGGCAAAAAGAATACCGAAAGTGGCAAAATTGATCCAAATCGGCGCGCTTATTAATATATTTTATATTATTATAACATAGTATGTAGGCGTTGTCAACAATATTTATAAGCGAATAATACAAAATGTACTGCTTTTTATGTCTTTTCACCATAACATAAATGAATTTAGCGCAATAAAAGCCGCACCAAATAATAAAAATTAATTTTTTTTCAAAAAAACTATTGAAAAAAGCATTTTAGTGTGATATAATATATCGGTCGCAGGAAAAAGCGACAAATAGGGGTATAGCTCAGTTGGTAGAGTACCGGTCTCCAAAACCGTGGGTCGTGGGTTCGAGCCCTTCTGCCCCTGCCAAAAATATCGGATAGCCAGTCGGCTATCCGATATTTTTTTGTGGCAGAGGCAGAAGAGGCGAGAAATCACGGCGAGGCTTCGCCGAGCCGCGGCGATGTTTACGGTTTTGCTTGCAAAATGACGGCATTAAAGCCGTCAAGTAAACTCGCAATTTGCCCCATCGGGGCAAATATAGGTTCAGAGCCCGCGAGCTTAAAATTGCCGATAGCCAGTCGGCTATCCGATATTATTTTGTGGCAGAGGCAGAAGAGGCGAGAAATCACGGCGAGGCTTCGCCGAGCCACGGCGAAGTTTACGGTTTTGCTTGCAAAATGACATGTTGCACATAGCCACTCAAATATTACATAAAAAGCGCAGAGAGCTTTCGCCCTCTGCGCAATTTTTTATTTACGACTTAATGTCGTTAAGATCCGATTACTTTGTGATCTTGTAGTACTCTGTCTTCTCGTCAACAACGAAGCCAACAACGCAGCCTGCTTCATCATCAAGAGTGTAAATTACTCCGTAGTAGCTCTCAACATCGTCAACGCTGAGGATCTTGTTACCATCCTCGTTGTAGAATGTGTACTCCTTGGTACCGTCCTTCTTGTTAAGCTCTGCGGTTACGTAGAACTGAGCGGCAGAGCCGGCGTAATCCTCGATCTCTCTGCGAGCGCCGTCGCTTGTTCTTACGTAGTATACTATCTCTTCATCCTCTTCGCAGCGGATGATCATGTTCTTACCCATAAGGCGTACAAGCTCCTCGTCGGTAGCGGGAGAATAGACCTGCTCGCCCTTATAGTTGTATACCTTTTCGTTGATAACAACGTAGTAGTCATTAGCTTCATCTCTGTTGTAGAAACCGTTAGCTCCGCTAATTACCTCGAAATCTGCATTGAGAAGGTAGCGGTTTCCTGCATCGGTGGTGTAAAGGAAGTAGCCGGGAGCTACCTCTGTGGGAACGTCATCGAACTCAGGAGCAATAACGACTGCAACCTTTGCATCCTCGGAAGAGAGAGATACTGTTACACCCTCAGCGGTGTTGAGCTTCTTGTCCTCTATGTAGTAGATCTCAGCGATGTTCTCGATGCCCTCTGCATACTTATATGCATCAGCATACTTCGTGGGAACTGCCATGCTTGTGTTGTATCCAACACCGCTTACGATATAGTCGAGGTCAACCTCTTTCTCTACATCCTTTTCCTTCTCTGCAGCAACGTCAATTACAAGGCTTTCAAGGTTAGCCTTCTGTCCGTCGTAGTACCAGAAGTCAAACTTATATGTAGTCTCATCAGGAAGAACGTCTACCATCTGAACGAGGACCTTAGTGTCAGAAAGAACGGAGATGAAGGTATCATCAACGGTTCCGTAAGGAACGGTCCAGTAGAACACTTCCTTGAGGTTAAGGTCGTAAACTGTGAAGCTGTTTTCATCCTTCTCGTAATAGTAGCTGGTAGTCTTTACGAGATTAGAGGGAAGATTGCCGAAGAAAGGAGCGGTCGCGACTGTGGATACGCCGTTGTCACTTACACGGTAGATCTTGCCGTTGAACATAAAGAGGTCATACGATGTGGTAACGTAGGAAGCGAGACCGTTAGTAGCAGGTACCCACTCACCGGTGTACTCGTCGTATACCATATCTACGTTGTAGTCCTGCTGATCAATGTAATTACCTCTTGCATCAAAGAGAGATACCGTTGTAATGGGGTCTTCCTCATCACCGTCTGTCTCTGCAACAAGAAGGAGGGTCTGATCCCAAACGCTAACGGTGTCGTAAGCTACGAGATCCTCGGTGGAAACGCTGTAAATAACAGTGCCGCTCTCAGCGTTGTAGAACTTTGTGTCGTTGTTCTTTTCCTTGTCTGTTCTAAATACGATGATCTCACCGTCGGTGGTTACGTATTCAAGGCGGGAAAGCTCTCCCAAAGAAGAAGCGCTCTGAAGAACGGGGGCTGCTGTTTCTCTGTCGCCATAACCTTCAAAGTAGGTCTTTGCATCCATTTCCTCTGCCTTATTTCCGCAGGAAGCGAATACAAGAATCATGCAAACAAAGAGACATGCAAGTAAGATGATCTTTTTCATTTTATCAATCTCCTTATGGTTTATTTTGGTTTTACCCGAGGTCATTATAGCACCATTTGACCGCCTTGTCAACCTTTTTTGGAAAAAAGTGCCTTGGGACAAGGCCGGGGACACTGTTTTTTCAGATGTTTTAAGATTATTTTTCTCTTCTTTTATAGAAAAATGCGCCAATTCCCATAATCACCGCGAAAACTATAAGATAGAAAAGAACAGGAAAAGCGAACTCTCCGTTTGCCGCCGCACTCTGATACGGACGGATTCCGTGCGCGTATACCGCAACAAATACCATAAACAGTGATGCCAAAATCGAAAGGATCGGCATGACCGTGTTCTTGAAAATGCTCTTTCTTCCCTCTTTCTTTATAAAGATAACAAACATCGGGATATAGAGCGCGTATAGGGTTATAATAGGAAGCTCCGAGGAGTCAAAGCTGAACGCGCCGAAGATGGGAGCGGTAAGGTTTGCGCCGTAAAAATAGAAGTACCATGCGCCGCAGATAAGAAGAGCAAGAATACCCGCATTCTGGGGCATGTTGGTCTCGGGGTCCACCGAGGCAAGCGTCTTGGGCTTGGGGCCGACATCACGCACCGCAAGAGAGTAGATCGCGCGCGGACAGGCAATCATTAATCCGTTGAGTGTGCCAAGGCAGGATATGACGACAAACGCGTTCAGTATCGTACCGCCAACGCCGCCGAAAAGATTGGTTATGGCGGCTGTTGAGCCGTCCTTCATCAGCACCTCTACCGACGCGCCGCCCGTAAGTCCCACAAAATAAAGGATATAAACAGCCATGATTATCGCCGTGCCTATAACCAATGCGCGCGGCAGGTCGCGCTTGGGGTTCTTAAGCTCGGAATTTATCGAGGTCGCAACTATCCAGCCCTCGTAGGCGAATGCCGCCGCCGCGATTCCCGCAAAAACGGTTGAAAAATCACTGCTTGTGTTCTCTACCGAAAGTGCAAATGCAGTCGTGGTATTTCCGTTTATAAGTCCGACGATCGTACCGATAATTATTATTGTTGCGAGCGGAACCAGCTTGATTACGGTCGCGCTTACCTCCAGCTTGCCCGCAAGCTTCGGTGAAAGCATGTTGAGGGCATAAAGCAGGCACATGTAGAACGCTCCAAGCGCCATACAAAGTCCGCCGGTTATGTCCGCCGCGGGGTCAAACAGGAGCAGCGTGTATCTTGCCGACACCCACGCGAGAACTCCCGTCATCGCAGGAAAATAAATAATGGCGATAAACCACCCGATCATATAGGCGTATTTCTTGCCTATGATCGCCTCCGCGTAGTCAACGACACCGTTGACCTTAACGTATCTCGTTGCAAAGTTAGCGAAATTGAACGCGCAGATTATCATTATAATTCCGCCGATCACCCATGCGAGAATGCCGATCAACAGATTGCCGCCGGTATAGTTGAGAATGTCTTGCGCCTTAAAGAAAACGCCCGATCCTATTACGATTCCGACGACCATGCAGATCGCCGTGAAAAGTCCGTAGCGCTTGTGAAGCTGATTGTTGTTATCCAAGTGGCTTTATTCCTTTCTGATTGTATTTATAACACGTACCGCTGTCTATTATATCACACCGCCTGCACATATGCAACACAGGTTTTCACAAAATAAAGAGGCCGTTTTGATTTCTTGTTATGGGGTGATGCCGACACAACGATCACTTCCAAAATTTTTTCGGATTTTTTTATTTTTTTATTCGTAGCATATTGAAAAATCGACGTTTTTTTGCTATAATGAAATGTAAATTTGTTTTTTGTCCGTTTTTTCGGCTTGGAAAGCGGCAAAACTCGGTTTGTAATCTATTTTTTCAGGAGATGATATACAATGGAAAAAACCAGAAGAGTCGGTACTGTATCAAGAGGTATTCGTTGTCCTATTTTCCGTGAGGGTGACGATCTTGCAAAAATGGTGACCTCCTGTGTTCTTGAGGCGGCAGAGTCCGAGGGCTTTGAGCTTCGTGACAGGGACGTTATCGCTCTTACCGAATCTATCGTTGCACGCGCGCAGGGTAACTACTGCTCGGTTGACGATATCGCGGCAGACGTCCGCGCAAAGCTTGGCGGCGAGACCGTCGGCGTAATTTTCCCCATCCTCTCGCGTAACCGCTTCGCAATCTGCTTGCGCGGAATTGCAAAGGGCGCAAAGAAGGTCGTGCTTATGCTCAGCTACCCCTCCGACGAGGTTGGAAATCACCTTATCAGCATGGACGCAGTCGACGAGTCGGGTGTTAACCCCTACTCCGACGTGCTCACACTTGAAAAATACCGTGAGCTTTTCGGCTACGAGAAGCACGAGTTCACCGGTGTTGACTACGTTGAATACTACGGCAACCTCGTACGCGAGTGCGGCGCCGAGGTCGAGATAATCTTTGCAAATCAGGCAAAGGCTATCCTTCCCTACGCAGATCATATCATCAACTGTGACATTCATACACGCGCACGCACAAAGAGAATACTTCTCCAGAACGGCGCAAAGGTTGTTTGCTCTCTTGACGATATTATGACAGCCCCCGTAAACGGAAGCGGCTGCAACGAAAAGTACGGTCTTCTCGGCTCTAACAAGTCGACCGAGGACAAGATAAAGCTCTTCCCCCGTGAGTGCCGCGATCTCGTTCTTGCTATCCAGCAGAACGTGCTTAATGCTACCGGAAAGCTCGTAGAAGTCATGGTCTACGGTGACGGTGCATTCAAGGATCCCCAGGGTAAGATCTGGGAGCTCGCAGACCCCGTCGTTTCCCCCGCGTTTACAGACGGTCTTATCGGCACGCCCAACGAGCTTAAGCTTAAGTACCTCGCGGACAACGATTTTGCAAATCTCTCCGGCGAGGAGCTCCGCGCCGCTATTTCCGCATCCATCAAGGCAAAGGACGGCTCCAGCCTCGTCGGCAATATGGCGGCTCAGGGTACGACTCCCCGTCAGCTCACCGACCTTATAGGCTCACTCTGCGACTTGACCTCCGGCTCGGGCGACAAGGGTACTCCCGTTGTCCTCGTTCAGGGCTATTTCGACAATTATACAAACTGATTTTATTAGGGAAACCCTTTTTGAGAAAAGGGTTTCCCTATAACCTTTCCCAAAAACTTTCATAAGGTTTTTGGCAGTTACATTCAACTTAAATTCACAGTCCGTCTACCCACGGACTCCACCCATAGCCCCTCTATTGAAAGTTTTTGGAGGAGGTGTGGAGGAACCCTTTTTCCAAAAAGGTTCCTCCACGAAAAAGAAAGGAATCCATATGAACAATTTAAGACCCGAGTCTATGACTCGAATCACAACAAAGGAGCTTGCGGACGCGTTTATCGCCGAGCAGGTAGCAGAGGTACGCCGTCAGGTTGGCGACCGCAAGGTTTTGCTTGCGCTTTCGGGCGGAGTTGACTCATCCGTCGTAGCCGCGCTTCTGGTAAAGGCTATTGGCAAGCAGCTTATCTGCGTACACGTAAATCACGGACTTATGCGCAAGGGCGAGAGCGAGGCGGTAGTTGACGTCTTCGGCAAGACCCTTGACGCGAACCTTATATACATCGACGCGACCGACCGTTTCCTTGATCTTCTCGCGGGCGTTTCAGATCCCGAGAGCAAGAGAAAAATAATCGGCAAGGAGTTTATCGAGGTATTTGCAGACGAGGCAAGAAAGCTTGAGGGCGTTGAATTCTTGGCTCAGGGTACTATCTACCCCGATATTCTTGAGAGCGTTAAGGCCGCAGAGGGTAAAAAGGCAGTTAAGTCGCACCACAACGTCGGCGGACTTCCCGAGGATCTCAAATTTGAGCTTGTCGAGCCCCTCCGTCTTCTCTTCAAGGACGAGGTGCGCGTAGTCGGTGAGGCGCTTGGTCTTCCCCACGCGATGGTATACCGTCAGCCCTTCCCCGGCCCCGGACTCGGCGTTCGTTGCCTTGGCGCGATCACACGCGACCGCTTGCACGCGCTCCGCGAGGCAGACGCGATTTTGCGCGAGGAGTTTGACAATTGCGGACTTGCAGAGACCGTTTGGCAGTACTTTATCGCGATCCCCGACATCAAGAGCGTAGGCGTTAAGGACGACAGCCGCTACGAGGGCTGGCCGGCAATCATTCGCGCGGTAAACACCCGCGACGCGATGACTGCGACCATCGAGGAAATTCCCTACGCGGTGCTGCATAAGATTGTGAACAGAATAACCAACGAGGTTGAGGGAATCAACCGCGTGCTTTACGATCTCACACCGAAGCCGACAGGAACGATCGAGTGGGAGTAATATAATAAGGCTTATAAGTGGCTTGGAATCTTTGTTCCGAGCCGCTTTTTATACCTTAAACAAATAATATTTACAAATCATCAGATATGTGATATAATATGTATGCACAATAATAAAAAGTGGTGTAAAAATGGAAATCAAAAACAGTTATATTTTATTACGAAAAGAACAAAAAGCAGAAAAGTCGCAAAAAAAAGCCGTCGCTGACAAGGAAACTCACGCGGTTGTTTTAAGCACAAAAAAGGCAAAGAAGGAAGAGCCTTTTAAGGATTATTTGTCAAGTTGTTTTAGTGACATTGCTGAAACAAATCACCCTTCTAAATTCATCACCTTATATGAGTGTAAATTTAAATATCACCGTCTGCCAAATCTTAAAGCAGTAGTACATCACGTTAGAGGAGATTTCTATGTAGACATAACCATATCAGGCAAAAATAAGGACAAAATGATTCAGCAAATGGAGCTTATACATAACACACTCAGGCAATCAACTGTTGCCGAACGTTTTACATTGATAACATCTTATGATGCAGTGTCAGAGTATTATTGCAACAAAATGTTTTTGCCGCTGAACGAGGTTGAAAGAAAGTTAAGAAAACTCTTGTATATAATATATACCGTTCGATATAGGAGAGATTACATAGATTATACTTTTGTTGAAAACACGTTAGCACCCGAATCAAAAAGCAAGATAGAAAGTTATCTTAAACACCAACTTGGATCTGATAGAGAGTTGTGGCGGCAAAAATATTTTGAAGAATTTGAGTACCACCATTATAACCACTTGTTATTTTTTCCAAAATGGACACCTGTGGATATTGCTAACAAAGAAACTTTCTTAAATGACAATAAAGATTTAGCAACATTAACCGATGAAGAACTCCGTGCACGTTTTGCCGAGTTCTCGCCCAAAAGCGATTGGGAAAAGTATTTTGTTGATAAGGTCGATGAAAACATTAGCGCAGAATCTTTAATCAAAAATGTTAAAAATCAAAGGAATGGCGTTGCGCATTATAAATCAATCACAAAGAAAGAGTACGATGATTTTATAATCAACGTTGCACAACTGATAGACGTTATAGACAAAGCAATTGATATTGCAATATCAAAAGATTTTGTCGAACAAACGATAAAACACTATAACGAAAGTATGCGCGCCGCCCTGGATGAAATATTAAGTGTTATTGATAATTTTCAAAGAAACATGGCATTTAGTATAACCGAATCAGCATTAAGCGTTATTGATGTCTTAATAGAACGGTTTTGTGATAAAGAAACCGCTTCTAAAGACATGAATTAAATATATTCAATTTAACTGAGGTAAATATGGCAAACAAAAAACTATCTGAAGCAAAGAGCGCAAAGAATGATGAGTTCTACACTCAATATGAAGATATACAGAGAGAAATCAATGCTTATCTGGAATATAACCCAGATGTATTTAAAGGAAAGACTATTCTGCTCCCTTGTGATGACCCAGAGTGGAGCAATTTCACAAGGTTCTTTGCACAGAACTTTGAGAATTTCGGATTGAAAAAGATTATCAGCACCAGTTATGCTATTGAGAGTAGAAACATTAAAGAGGGATATCAGTTATCCATTTTTGAAATGGAATCTCCCCAATTTGATGAGGACAAAACAAAGACACACGGAAAAATATTCACTCTCACAAGAGACAGCAACAAGTCTGGTGTAATTGATATTGACGATTTGGAATGGCACTATTTAGAGGGGGACGGAGATTTTAGGAGTGATGAGGTCAAGGCTTTAAGGGACGAGGCTGACATTATTATCACCAATCCACCATTTTCCCTTTTTAGAGAGTTCTTGTCTTGGATAATTGAGGCAGATAAGAAATTCATTATTATAGGTAATCAAAATGCCATTACATATAAAGAAGTATTCCCACTTATTATGCAGAATAAAGTTTGGCTTGGCAGAGGCTTCAAGGGTGGTGCTGCTCACTTTATCAACAAGTATTATACTGACTATGCAACAGCCAGTGACCACAGGGAAGGTATGATTCGTGTTTCTGGTGTAGTGTGGTTTTCAAACATTGAACACGGAAAACGCCACGAACCTTTGTCTCTTATGACAATGGCTGATAACTTGAAGTTCAGCAAACACAACGAAATCAAAGAGTTTGGTTATCAAAAATATGACAACTACGACGCAATAGAAGTTCCTTATACCGATGCTATACCGAGTGATTATAGTGGTATAATGGGTGTTCCCATTAGCTTCTTGGAAAAATATTGTCCAGAACAGTTTGAAATCTTAGGAACAAGTGATAACGGTATTATCCCAGATGAGTATAAAACGACCCCTGGACTAACGCAAAAATTTGTTGATGATTATTATAAAGCAGGTGGAAAAGGGGCCTATAAAGAAGGCAATCCAACAGCCGGGCTCTATAAAAATGGGATTGCTACTATGATTTACAAACGGATTTTTATACGAAAGAGGGCGCAGAAATGATCACTACATTAGTAACCGACATAACAGTTGCAGATATATGCAAAGGCTTTGTCTATAACGAATATGAGGGTAAGGGCTTGTTCGGTCTTTCCGGGAAGCTTGTTATCCAGCCTGAATATCAGCGCAACTATATCTACGCCGACGGAAAGCGTGACGTTGCCGTCATTGATTCCATTTTGAAGGGCTACCCCTTGGGATTAATATATTTTAACACCACCCCTGAGGGTAAGTACGAGGTGCTTGACGGACAGCAGCGTATCACCAGCTTTGGACGTTACGTTACAGGCAAGTTCGCCATTAACGACCAAAACGGCATACCGAGATATTTTTCCGGACTTGCAAAGGATCTGCAGGACAAAATTATGCAGACAAAGTTGACAATATATATCTGCGACGGAGCGGAAAGTGAAATTAAAGAGTGGTTTAAAACAATCAATATCGCGGGAATACCTCTAAACGAGCAGGAGCTTTCAAACGCTATCCACTCCGGTCCTTTTGTAACAAAAGCAAAAGAGGAATTTTCCAACAGTCAGAACGCCAACATTCAAAAATGGAGTGCGTACATATCCGGAAGCGTTATAAGACAGGATTATCTCCGTACGGCTCTTTCTTGGGTGAGCAAGGGCAATATAGACGATTATATGAGTAAACACCGCTATGACGATAACATCAATGAGCTTAAAGCCTATTTCACGAGCGTTATAGATTGGGTGTCAAGCGTCTTTATTGATGTTGAAAGCGAAATGCGAGGTCTGCCGTGGGGCGAGTTCTACGAAAAATACCACACAAATGCCTATGCTCCCGATGAAGTATCTGCAAAACTCAAAGCATTGTACTCTGACTTCTACGTTAAGGACAAAAAGGGTGTTTACGAGTACATTCTCGGTGGCTGCACCGATAGCAAGCTCCTAAACATAAGAGTGTTTGACGAGCCCACCAAAAAGACGGTTTACACTCGTCAGACAGAACAGGCAAAGCAGAACAATCTGTCTAACTGTCCTCTGTGTGCTTTAGGGGCAGACAATAATAAAAACCGCATCTGGAAAATCACAGAGATGGACGCCGACCACGTTACCGCTTGGAGCAAAGGCGGCTCAACGGAAATAGACAACTGCCAAATGCTCTGTAAAACTCATAACAGAGCGAAAGGTAACAAGTAAGTTAATAACTGATTTGAAACAAACAGAAACACCGCGATTTTGATTGCGGTGTTTTTGTTTTTTGTCTTTTCTATTGAAAACGCGGGCGGAATAGTGTATAATATAAGTGTAAAACTAATTTTGAAATTCAGGAGGTAAAACATGAATCGTTTACAGGACAAGGTAGCAATTATTACCGGTGGAAATTCCGGTGTTGGAGCGGCAACCGCGATAAAGTTCGCCGCAGAGGGCGCAAAGGTAGTTATCACCGCACGCCGTGAGGCACCTCTCCTTGAGGTTGCAGAAAAGATCCGCGCCGCAGGCGGCGAGGTTCTTCCCGTAGTCAGCGACATTTCTAAGGCAGAGGACGCTAAAAAGGTGCTTGACGCAACTCTTGAGGCTTACGGCAAGGTTGATATTCTTATCAACAACGCGGGCGTTCTCGATAACGGTCTTAAAGCTATCGACAGCTTCTCCGATGAGGATATGAACAAGGTTATTGACATTAATACCAAGGGTACTATGTGCATGATGCGCGAGATCTCCGCGGAAATGGCAAAGACAGGCTACGGCTCTATCGTTAATGTGGCAAGCGTTGCCGGCGTTATGGGCTGCGGCGGCGCGGCTTACGTTGCATCCAAGGCTGCCGTTATCGGTCTTACCCGTCACACCGCTCTACGTTTCGCAGGCACTAACGTTCGCTGCAACGCGATCTGCCCCGGAACAATCGTCACCCCCATGGTTGCAGGCATGAATCCCGCAAATATGGATATGAACATCTTTGGACAGATGATGAAGCACAACGACCTCAAGGTTCAGCCCTGCTTCCCCGAGGACGTTGCAAACATGCTCCTCTTCTTCGCTTCCGACGAGTCAAGAGCAATTACAGGTCAGGCTATCGTTACCGACTTTGGTTCGACACTGTAAGGCAAGGGGATGCGAAGAGATACGACAGGGAAACCCTTTTTAGAAAAAGGGCTTTCCCTAAAACCCTTCCCCAAAACCTTAATAAGAATAGATGTTGTAGCCATTTAGAAATATAAAATGGTGTAGACACACAAAGGAGCCACCCCGACGGGTGGCTCTTTCTTGATATATTGCGATTTATCGGGGAGATGGCGGACTAAAAAGAAAGGCTCCCTTGTGTAAAGGGAGCTGTCAACGCAGTTGACTGAGGGATTGTAAATGAAACATATGCACTAGAACAATCCCTCCGTCGCGCTTGCGCGCCAATTTGCTCTGCAAATTATTTCCCTTTACACAAGGGAGGCTTACGCAAAGCGTAATCCAAACGAATTTTACAGCCGTGGACACCCCTATAAATCAAAATTTGAAATTTCGTAGGGGGCGACGGTCTATTAATAACGCCCCGTATATCAAGGCATTGTCGCTTTAAAACAAAGGCTCCCTTGTGTAAAGGGA
>JAZSBL010000026.1:0-33192 GCA_045602385.1 Eubacteriales bacterium
CCCACCGAAGGTCCGCCCCTCTGCAAACCCTATCGGATTTGCATTCACCCCTCTGTGGCGCTTTCGAACGATAAGGAATTTCGCTCTCTGCGGAGAGCGACCAACGCTCCGCGCGTTGGATCGGCGCCGCCTGCCCCAAAAGGCGGGCGAAAACTTTCAAAACAGTCCCTTCTTATCGAAAGTTTTTGAGGGGTTTGGGGAACCTTTTTTCAAAAAGTTCCCCAAGCGCATCCTTTATTTATTAAAGCAAAATTTCCTTAAGCTTCTCGGCGAGGTCGCGGTCCTCCCACTTAACGCCAAGGTCTTCTCTGCCCATATGTCCGTATGCTGCGAGGTCGCAGTAGATGGGCTTGCGAAGTCCGAAATCACGAATGATTGCCGCGGGACGAAGGTCAACGAGAGAAAGAACAGCCTCGCTGATCTTGGACTCGGGAACGATTGCCGTGCCGAATGTATCGATCATTACCGAAACAGGACGAGCTACGCCGATAGCGTAAGCAACCTGTACCTCGCAACGCTTTGCAAGACCTGCCGCAACAACGTTCTTTGCGATATAACGAGCAGCGTAGCAAGCAGAGCGGTCAACCTTTGTCGGGTCCTTACCGGAGAACGCGCCGCCGCCGTGACGAGCGTATCCACCGTATGTATCAACGATGATCTTACGGCCTGTAAGACCGGTATCTCCTGCGGGGCCACCGATTACGAAGCGGCCCGTGGGGTTAACGTATATCTTTGTTTCCGCATCCATAAGGCTTGCGGGAATAATAGGCTCGATTACGTTTGCGATAATATCGGCGCGGATCTGCTCAAGTGTAACCGCCTCGCTGTGCTGAGAGGAGATAACAACTGTGTCAACGCGAACCGGAACGTCATCGTGATATTCAACTGTAACCTGAGTCTTTCCGTCGGGACGAAGGTAATCGAGAGTTCCGTTCTTTCTTACGAGCGTAAGCTGCTTTGCAAGCTTGTGTGCAAGAGAGATGGGGAGAGGCATAAGCTCGGGAGTCTCGTCGCAAGCGTAGCCGAACATAAGGCCCTGGTCGCCTGCGCCGGTGTCAAGACCGTCGTTATCTGTTCCCTCTTTAGCCTCGTAGGACTTATCAACACCCATCGCGATGTCGGGAGACTGCTCATGGATAGAGCTGATAACCGCGCAGGAGTCGCAGTCAAAGCCGAACTTTGCGCGTGTGTATCCGATCTCGCGAACAGTGTCTCTTACAACAGACTGAATATCAACGTAAGCCTTTGTTGTGATCTCGCCCATTACCGAAACAAGACCTGTCGTGCAGAATGTTTCGCAAGCAACACGGGACATGGGATCCTGACGGAGCATCTCGTCAAGGATAGCATCGGAAATTTTGTCGGAAATCTTATCGGGATGACCCTCTGTAACCGACTCGGATGTAAATAATACCTTTTTAACTTCTTTCATTTTGTACCTCTATATATTTCTTTATTTTTACACTGTTTATTATATGATCGTGGGCGGGTCGCCGAGGACGTCGACCCCTACGGAGTCGCTCTACCCCGAAAATTCCACAAAAAAACTCTGCCAGGGTTTTACCCAAGCAGAGTTATAGACTAATTCAAACTCCTCTTATCTGCTTGGAATTGGCACCTTTCCGATCTTTTTCGATAGGTTGCCGTGGTTTCATAGAGCCTGTCTCTCCACCACTCTTGATAAGATATTTATTGCGAGATATATTCTAACATAAAAGACGAAAAAAGTCAATAGTATTTTTCGTCAAACCCTCAAAATTTTAAGAGCCGAGGTTTTCAAGCAAAAATCGCTACGACACCGTAAGAAATCAGCGTCATAACAATGCCGGCTATGAGAATTCCGATAAATGCCGACAAAAGCGACTTCCAGAACTTCATATTGAATACGGCCGCCACAAGAGAGCCTGTCCATGCGCCCGTTGCGGGGAGCGGTATCGCCACAAAGAGCGTTACACCCCAAAAAGCGTATTTTTCTATTTTCTCACGGTTTTTCTCTGCCTTGGCAAAGAGCCAGTTGGCAACCTTGTTGAAAAACCTTACCTTGGATTTCGACATCCAACGCAAAATTGCATTGATAAACAGCAAAATAAAGGGCACGGGGATAAAGTTTCCTATAACGCTGATGATATAGTTCTGCCACCACGGAAGACCGAGCGCCGCGCCGAGCGGGATCGCTCCGCGAAGCTCGATTATCGGTATCATCGAGCAGAAGAACACGCACCATTCGCGTCCAACAAGCTCAAGAAAAAAATGTTTTATTGCTTCGGTCATATTTACCTCACGTTTGTTTTGGTTTATTTCCCTCTTATCTGAAAACGTTAGCCAAGCACAAAGCTGCCTTTAAGCACGAATATGAATACCAATACGGATATTGCTATAAGCAAAAGTCCGATTGCGAATGTCGCAACGCTTATGATCAACTGCTTTCTCTTGTCTACGGGCTTGCCGACGGATGTGGGTCCAAGTACCTTTGATGCCTTTACCGCTCTTGAGATGGGCTTGTAAAGCATCATTACTACGGCGGCATTCATTACGCCCTTGATAAGATTGAAGGGTAAAAATACGGTTGGCAGCAGAGCGAGTACCTCTGCGCGTTCAACCTTCATGTAGATAGGAGTTATGAATATGTTAAATACAAGCATTACGGCGGTCATGGCGAAAACCGATGACACAAGACCTATCATAGCTCCCCAAATGTTCTTTTTGTATTTGTAAATCAGCGCGCAGACCGTTGAAAAGGTCGCTGTTGACAGTATGTCCATAAGTAAGCCCCAAAATCCTGTATCGCCTATGGTTATAAACTCCAGAAGCGCAACAACAACGGAAATTGCAAGAGAGTAGATCGGGCCAAACAGAAGACCCGCAAGGGTTACAAGCGCGTCCTTTATGTCAAAGGACAGGAACATAAATTTAAAATGAAAAATAAAAGTTGTAGCGAATGCCAGCGCGCAAAAAATACCCGCTATGCATAATTTTTTTACCTTAACGGCATATGATTGCCTTGAATTTACAGTAGGCATAAAAAAATCCCCTTTCGTGTGGGAGGGGAGGAAAAAAGTATCACAATTTGCGAAAAACACTAACGTCCCCCGCAACCTATCTTCTTTCATCCAGACTTTACCGATTTTATCGGACTACTGTCGGTCAGGGAGTCACACCCTGTCAGCTTTCGCTCGCGGACTTACACATATAGTATTCACCGCCGGTACGGAATTACACCGATCCCACAAAGATAATTTGTATTTTAAAATTGTATTACTTGTCTTTAATTTCATAACAGCGGCGGCATTGCCGCCGCTGTTATATATTGAATTTCGCTTTTATCGACGAGAAATTTTGCAAGTCAAGGCGTACCGCAGAAAGTAAGGCGAAGATGTAGTTCCCTACATCGAGCCGCTTTCGAGGAACAACGCAGAATTGCGAAATTTATCTAAGATAATTATGCGAGAATCTCGGATACGACACCGGAACCAACTGTTCTACCACCCTCACGGATAGCGAAACGGAGACCCTTCTCACAAGCGATGGGCTTGATGAGCTCAACAGTCATATCAACGTTGTCGCCGGGGCGGCACATCTCAACGCCTGCGGGAAGCTCGATAACACCGGTAACGTCGGTTGTTCTGAAGTAGAACTGAGGTCTGTAACCTGCGAAGAAGGGCTTGGAACGGCCGCCTTCCTTCTCAGTAAGAACATAAACCTGACCTACGAACTTTGTGTGGGGGTTGATGGAGCCGGGCTTGCAAAGAACCTGACCGCGCTCGATCTCGTCCTTAGCGATACCACGAAGGAGTGCACCGATGTTGTCACCAGCCTCAGCCTGGGGAAGGAGCTTGTGGAACATCTCTACACCGGTAACGGTTGTCTGCTTCTTCTCGTCCTCGAGACCAACGATCTCAACAACGTCGGAAACCTTGATTGTACCTCTCTCAACTCTACCTGTAGCAACAGTACCACGGCCGGAGATGGAGAATACGTCCTCGACAGGCATAAGGAAAGGAAGATCAGACTTACGCTCGGGAGTAGGAATGTATGCATCAACCTCGTTCATGAGCTCGAGAATGCAAGCATACTCAGGAGCGTTGATGTCGTTGCTTGTGGACTCAAGAGCATCACGAGCAGAACCGCGAACGATCGGGAGATCGTCGCCGGGGAAGTCGTAGGAAGAAAGAAGATCACGGATCTCCATCTCTACGAGATCAAGAAGCTCATCGTCATCAACAAGGTCCTTCTTGTTCATGAATACAACGATTGCAGGAACGCCAACCTGACGAGCAAGAAGAACGTGCTCTCTGGTCTGTGCGAGAGGGCCATCGGTTGCAGCAACTACGAGGATAGCGCCGTCCATCTGAGCAGCACCGGTGATCATGTTCTTAACGTAGTCAGCGTGGCCGGGGCAGTCAACGTGAGCGTAGTGACGGTTCTCTGTCTCGTACTCAACGTGTCTTGTGTTAATTGTGATACCTCTTGCTCTCTCTTCGGGAGCGTTGTCGATCTGGTCGTATGCCATGAACTCAACGTTACCGTTTGCGAGACCAAGAACCTTGGTGATAGCAGCGGTTGTAGTTGTCTTACCGTGGTCAACGTGACCGATGGTACCAATGTTTACGTGGGGCTTGGTTCTTTCAAATGTAGCCTTTGCCATTTTAAAAATCCTCCGTATAAATTAGAATTTGTATTTTTGAATTTTTTGTTTTTAGTTTTAGCGATCCTTAAAGGAATTAACCCCTGGATGCGCGCGCCTTAACGATCTCTTCCTGAATGGACTTAGGAACCTGCTCGAAGTGGCTGGGCTCCATGGAGTAGAGACCGCGTCCCTGTGTCTTGGAACGAAGGTCGGTTGCGTAACCGAACATCTCTGAGAGCGGAACGTAAGCTAAGATCTCCTGAACACCGTTGCCGGCTTCCATCTTCTGGATCTGACCGCGGCGGGAGTTGAAGTCACCGATAACATCGCCCATGTAATCATCGGGAACGATGGTGGTAACCTTCATCATAGGCTCTGTGAGTACGGGATCTGCCTTTCTCATAGCCTCCTTGATCGCCATAGAACCTGCGATCTTGAACGCCATTTCGGAGGAGTCGACCTCGTGGTAAGAACCGTCGTAAAGTGTTACCTTGATGTCAACAACGTTGTAACCTGCGAGTACACCGGACTGAAGAGCGCCCTGAATACCGTTGTCAACTGCGGGAATGTATTCCTTCGGAATAGCACCGCCCTTGACCATATCGATGAACTCGTAACCCTTACCGGGCTCGTTGGGCTCAACGATAATCTTAACGTGACCGTACTGACCGGAACCGCCGGACTGTCTCTTGTACTTGCACTCGTGGTCAACCTGCTTACGGATTGTCTCCTTGTAAGCAACCTGAGGCTTACCGATGTTAGCCTCTACCTTGAACTCACGGAGAAGTCTGTCAACAATGATCTCGAGGTGAAGCTCACCCATTCCTGCGATAATTGTCTGACCGGTCTCCTCGTCGGTGTAGGTACGGAAGGTCGGGTCTTCCTCAGCAAGCTTCGAAAGAGCAATACCCATCTTTTCCTGACCTGCGCGAGTCTTAGGCTCAATAGCAACACGGATAACAGGCTCCGGGAATTCCATAGACTCGAGTATTACGGGAGCCTTTTCATCGCAGAAGGTGTCACCTGTGGTTGTGTTCTTTGTACCGATAACGGCTGCGATATCGCCGGCGTAAACCTCGTCGATATCCTTTCTGTCGTTTGCGTGCATCTGAAGAATACGACCGAGTCTCTCTCTCTTACCCTTTGTGGAGTTGAGGACAGTCTCACCTGCGTTGAGGTGACCGGAGTATACGTGGAAGAAGCAAAGCTTTCCTACGAACGGGTCGGTAGCGATCTTGAATGCAAGCGCTGAGAAAGGAGCATTGTCATCGGAAGGTCTTTCGCACTCCTCACCTGTTTCAACGTCAACACCCTTGATTGCGGGAACGTCGAGGGGAGAAGGCATGTAGTCAACAATTGCGTCAAGAAGCTTCTGAACGCCCTTGTTTCTGTAAGAGGAACCGCAAACTACGGGAACCATCTTGTTGTCGATGGTTGCTTTACGGATAGCTGCCTTGAGCTCTTCCTTTGTGATCTCCTCTTCCATGAGGAACTTTTCCATAAGCACGTCGTCAACCTCAGCGGCTGCCTCAACGAGCTTGTTTCTGTATTCCTCTGCGAGCTCCTGCATATCTGCGGGAATCTCTTCTGTTCTCATGTCCTTACCGAGCTCATCGTAGTAGACCTCAGCCTTCATCTCAATAAGGTCAACGATTCCCTTGAAGGTCATCTCCTTACCGATAGGAAGCTGGATCGGCACTGCGTTAGCCTTGAGTCTGTCTCTCATCATGTCAACGACACGGAAGAAATCAGCTCCGGTAATGTCCATCTTGTTTACGTAAGCCATTCTGGGGACGCGGTACTTGTCCGCCTGTCTCCAAACTGTCTCTGACTGAGGCTCAACACCACCCTTTGCGCAGAGAACGGTAACCGAACCGTCAAGTACGCGGAGAGAACGCTCAACTTCTACTGTGAAGTCAACGTGTCCGGGGGTATCAATAATATTGATTCTGTGAGTGTTTGCCTTTGTTGCCTCAGCGCTGTTGTGGTGTTCGGAATGAGCCCAATAACATGTGGTAGCAGCAGAAGTAATGGTGATACCTCTCTCCTGCTCCTGAACCATCCAGTCCATCGTCGCGCCACCCTCGTGGGTCTCACCTATCTTGTGAGTCTTACCTGTGTAGAAAAGGATACGCTCACTGGTAGTTGTCTTACCTGCGTCGATGTGAGCCATAATACCGATATTTCTTGTTTTAGCAAGTGAATATTCTCTAGGCATTTATTGGTCTCCTTGAAATTAATATCTGTAGTGTGCAAAAGCCTTGTTTGCTTCTGCCATTCTGTGCATTTCTTCTCTCTTCTTGAAACCCCCGCCCATGCTGTTCTTAGCACCTTCGATCTCGGCAGCAAGTCTTTCAGCCATTGTGCGTTCGCCGCGCTTTCTTGAAAAGCCTACGAGCCAACGCAATGCGAGTGTCTGCTGTCTCTCTGCTGTAACTTCCATAGGAACCTGGTATGTGGAACCACCTACGCGGCGGGCCTTGACCTCAAGCTGGGGCTTAAGATTGTCAAGAGCCTCCTGGAAAACTTCGAGAGCGTTCTGGCCGACCTTTGCCTCTACGATTGCGAATGCATCGTAAACGATAGTCTGTGCAACACCCTTCTTGCCGTCATACATTACGTTGTTAACAAGCTTTGTAACAAGCTTGGAACCGTACATAGGATCCGGCAATACGTCTCTTTTGGATATACGACCTCTTCTTGGCACTGTACTTCCCTCCTTCATCAAATTTTAAAAATGAAATCATTGGTACTCAAAAGCAATACTTCTGTTGTGCGTCCGGTTAACATAAACATTAAAAAGGATAACAGGAACGAACCTAAATTGCTTTATTTTTTACCTTGTTTTTTGCCGCTTACGCAATTTTCAGCGCGCGGACTTTAGCTTGAAAGCCGAAGATTATTTCTGCTTCGGTCTCTTTGCGCCGTACTTGGAACGGCTCTGCTTACGGTTTGCAACACCCTGTGCATCGAGCGTACCGCGAATGATGTGGTAACGTACACCGGGGAGGTCACGTACTCTTCCGCCTCTGATAAGAACTACAGAGTGCTCCTGAAGGTTGTGTCCGATTCCGGGAATGTAGGTTGTCGCCTCAAGACCGTTTGTAAGTCTTACTCTTGCGATCTTACGGAGCGCGGAGTTAGGCTTCTTAGGGCTTGTTGTGGATACCTTTGTGCAAACGCCTCTCTTCTGAGGTGCGTGAGTGTCAGTGGACTTGTTAGCAAGTGTGTTAAGACCTACCTGAAGTACAGGAGCCTTTGACTTGTAAGTCTTGTCCTGACGACCCTGTCTTACGAGCTGGTTAAAGGTTGGCATTCTTCCTGATTATCCTCCTTCTTTGAATAATTTAATGTTTATATTACAGACGCATAAGAGTTGATGCGTATCTGCCTTGGATAAAAGCGCAAAGTACCCCCATATCGGAGATAATTATGCGTTTTTGGGCGCAATATGCCCACTACGGGCATTCGCACACGGTATTATTATAGCATTGACGCGAAAAATTGTCAATAGTCAATAAAAAACGGACAAAATTTCTACGTTTTGCACAAAAGTCGGGAATACACAAAGGCGAATTTGTATAAAAAATATTTTTTTGCGAGTTTTGCAGAGCTTTACTGCTTCAAATCTTGTCCGGCGGCATTGTAAAACCGGAAAAATAAACCCCTTCGGGGAGTATTTCTCCTCAAAGGGGTTTTATTTTAAGTTATACTACTTCAGTTTCTGCCTCAGCGGGAGCTTCCGCCTTGGTAACGTCTACATTGTGGTAGCATCCCATACCTGTTCCTGCAGGGATAAGCTTACCTATGATTACGTTCTCCTTAAGGCCGAGCAGGTTATCTACCTTACCGCGGATAGCCGCGTCGGTAAGTACCTTTGTGGTCTCCTGGAAGGATGCCGCAGACAAGAAGGACTCTGTCTGGAGAGCAGCCTTTGTGATACCGAGAAGCTCGCGTCCGCCTTCTGCTTCCTTGAGATTCTCCTCGCCTGCCTCAACTCTTGCCTTGACAAGGTTGTTCTGCTCCTCGAAGGTTGTCATGTCAACAAGCTCACCCATAAGCATATCTGTATCTCCGCCATCGGCGATTCTCATCTTTCTGGTCATCTGACGTGCGATGATCTCGATGTGCTTATCGTTTACGTTACAGGACTGCGAACGGTAAACCTTCTGGATCTCCTTGATGATGTACTCATATACCGCATCAAGACCGAGAATTCTCATGATATCTGCGGGAGACTTGCTGCCCTCGGTAAGAGCGTCGCCCTTTTCAACATGATCACCGTCGTTAATGGCGAGTCTTGTTCCGTAAGGTACGTCGATCTTCTTGTAATCCTGAGTTGTGTATTCGCCAACCTGATCTGCGTGGATGGAGAGGATGTTCATGCCGGGGATCTCACCGGGCTGAACGTGAACCGTTCCCGCAACCTCAGCCATGATAGCGGCCTTCTTGGGCTGTCTTGCCTCGAAGAGCTCTTCAACTCTGGGAAGACCCTGAGTAATATCGCTTCCTGCGACACCACCGGAGTGGAACGTACGCATCGTAAGCTGTGTACCGGGCTCACCGATAGACTGTGCCGCGATGATACCGACTGCCTCACCGATATTAACGGGCTTGCCGGATGCAAGGTCTGCACCGTAGCAGTGTGCGCAAATACCGTGCTTGGCATGACACTGAATAACAGTTCTGATATATACCTTATCGATACCTGCCTTGGTAATAGCGGCAGCCATCTCGTCCGTGATCATTACGTCGTCCTCGACGATAACCTCACCTGTTTCGGGATGCACAACGGGACCCATTGTGTATCTGCCGACGATTCTATCTGCCAGGGGCTCAAGAACGTTCTTGTCGTCCATGATGTCGTTGACCCATGCGCCCTTTGTGGTATCGCACTTCTCTTCTCTGATGATGACCTCCTGAGCAACGTCAACAAGACGTCTTGTGAGGTATCCGGAGTCTGCGGTACGGAGAGCGGTATCGGAAAGTGACTTACGGGATGAACGCGCACCCATGAAGTACTCGGTAATGTTAAGACCTTCACGGAAGTTCGACTTGATCGGGATCTCCATCGTCTTACCTGTTGCGGAGAACATAAGTCCACGCATACCTGCAAGCTGACGCATCTGTGTCATAGATCCACGCGCGCCGGAGTCTGCCATGATCTTGATCGGGTTGTAGGTCGAGAAGGAGTCGTTGAGTGCGGTCGTTACCTTATCGGTCGTCTCGTTCCAAACCTTGATTACGGAGTTGTATCTTTCCTCCTCGGAAAGCTCACCGCGCATGAAGTACTTGGAGATCTTATCCACGTCCTTCTGTGCCTGTGCTATATAGTTCTTCTTCTCCTCCGGAATAGTCATATCGTAAACCGAGATGGAGAAGGAAGCTCTTGTAGAGTACTTGTAGCCCATAGCCTTGATCTCGTCAAGCATATTAGCACAAACAGCGCTGCCGTGCTTCTTTATGCAGTAGTCGATGATCTGACCGAGCTGCTTTTTCTTAACGACCTGATCTATCTCAAGAGCGAACTCGTTGCCGGGCTGTGTTCTGTCAACAAATCCGAGGTCCTGGGGGAGAGGACGGTTGAAGATAAGACGTCCGAGGGTGGTCTCGATGACCTTGGTCTTCTTGACACCGTCGAATTCTTTCTCAACTCTGACCTTGATCTTGGCATGGAGACCGAGAATACCGTTCTCGTAAGCCATAACCGCCTCATTGAAATCTCTGAAGATCTTGCCTTCACCGGGCTCGCCGTCTCTGAGCATTGTGAGGTAGTAGGAACCGAGGATCATGTCCTGCGTAGGAGTTGCAACTGCGCGTCCGTCCATGGGCTTAAGAAGGTTGTTAGCGGAAAGCATAAGGAATCTTGCCTCTGCCTGAGCCTCTGCGGAAAGCGGAACGTGTACAGGCATCTGGTCACCGTCGAAGTCGGCGTTAAACGCAGTACATACAAGGGGGTGGAGCTTGATCGCGCGTCCGTCAACAAGCACGGGCTCGAACGCCTGAATGGACAAGCGGTGGAGTGTAGGCGCACGGTTGAGGAGTACGGGATGCTCCTTGATTACGTTTTCGAGCGCATCCCAAACCTCGGGGAATACTCTCTCTATCTTCTTCTGAGCATCCTTTACGTTTGTAGCCTTGCCCATTTCGACAAGTCTCTTAACAACGAAGGGCTTGAAGAGCTCAAGTGCCATCTCGCGGGGGAGACCGCACTGATAGATCTTAAGCTGAGGACCTACGACGATAACCGAACGACCGGAATAGTCGACACGCTTACCAAGCAGGTTCTGACGGAAACGACCCTGCTTACCGCGAAGCATCTCGGAGAGAGACTTATACGCGCGGTTGGAGGAGCCTGTTACGGGCTTTCCTCTTCTGCCGTTGTCGATAAGAGCGTCTACTGCTTCCTGAAGCATTCTCTTCTCGTTACGAACAACGATTTCGGGGGTCTTTATTTCAAGGAGCTTCTTAAGACGGTTGTTTCTTGAAATAACGCGTCTGTAAAGCTCGTTGAGGTCACTGGATGCAAATCTGCCGCCGTCAAGCTGTACCATGGGACGGATGTCCGGGGGAAGAACGGGGATAACGTCAAGGATCATCCACTCAAGCTTGTTGCCTGACTTTCTGAACGCCTCAACTACCTCAAGTCTTTTAATAAGCTTTGTCTTTTTCTGACCGGTAGCGGTGATAAGCTCGTTTTTGATCTCTGCGGAGAGCGCGTTAACGTCTATCTTGGAGAGAAGCTCCTTGATAGCCGCAGCACCCATGCCAACACGGAACTCGTTCTCGTACATCTCACGATATTCCATGTACTGCTTCTCGGAAAGAACGGTTCCCGCAACAAGGGGTGTAGAACCGGGATCGAGAACTACGTTTTCTGCAAAGTAGAGTACCTGCTCAAGCTCCTTCTGAGTCATGTTGAGGATATGAGCCATTCTGGAGGGAATAGTCTTGAAGTACCAGATATGGGATACGGGAGCTGCAAGCTCGATATGTCCCATTCTTTCGCGTCTGACCTTCTTTGTAGTTACGTCAACGCCGCACTTCTCGCACTTTCTGATCTCCTTGGAGTGCGAATTCTTGTACTTTCCGCACATACAAGCGCCGTCCTTTGTAGGACCGAAGATGCGCTCGCAGAAGAGACCGCCCACCTCAGCCTTGAGAGTTCTGTAGTTAATGGTTTCGGGCTTGGTTACCTCGCCGTAAGACCACTCTCTTATCATTTCCGGAGATGCCAGACCAATTTTTATAGATGAAAATTCATTATGTTCCACAGCTGTTCTCCTAACTGTATCTGTATTTATAGATTTTTTCTTCTTGCGGAGCGGGATTTCCACTCCGCAAGAGTGGCGTTATTTCAATTAAAACTCGTCTGAGCCGTCCTCGTAGGAGTCGTAGATCTCTACCTCGTCCTCGATTACGTTTCCGTCCTCGTCTTCTATCTGGAAGGATTCCTTAAGCTCATCCTCGTCGGACTCAAATCTTGAGAAGTCGGGGATCTCAAGATTTCTCTGCGAGTAAGGAGGAACGTCGTCCTCGTTGCAGAGAGTCGAGAGCTGGATCTCCTCGCCGTTCTTGTCAAGCACGCGAATGTCGAGTGCGAGAGCCTGAAGCTCCTTAACAAGAACCTTGAAGGATTCGGGAACACCGGGAGTGGGTATGTTCTGACCCTTGATGATAGCTTCGAATGCCTTGCGGCGTCCGTTGATATCGTCGGACTTGACTGTGAGTATCTCCTGAAGCGTGTAAGCCGCACCGTAAGCCTCGAGCGCCCAAACCTCCATCTCACCGAATCTCTGACCACCAAACTGCGCTTTACCGCCGAGAGGCTGCTGAGTAACGAGAGAGTAAGGACCGTTGGAACGTGCGTGAACCTTATCGTCAACGAGGTGATGGAGCTTCAAGTAGTACATGATACCGACCGTTACGGGGTTATCGAATGCCTCACCTGTAGGTCCGTCGTATACCTTCATCTTACCGTCGAAGAGCTTGAGCTTCTTCTGGAGTCTGAGACTCTCGCAGTAAGCCTTGTCTGCCTTTTCTTCGGGAGTGAGCAATCTGTACTCCTTGGTACCGTCCTCGTTTACGATCTCCTCGTAGAGCTCCTTGCCCTCGGGATTTTCGTTTGCGAAGAGGTCACGGCAGTAGCCTGCCATACGGAGACATTCTGCAATATCTCTTTCATTTGCGCCGTCAAATACGGGAGTCATGATCTTCCAACCGAGCTTCTTAGCTGCGATTCCGAGATGCACCTCAAGTACCTGACCGATATTCATTCGGGAAGGAACGCCCAAAGGGTTCAAGCAGATGTCA
This sequence comes from Eubacteriales bacterium, assembly GCA_045602385.1. Taxonomy (GTDB): domain Bacteria; phylum Bacillota; class Clostridia; order Oscillospirales; family CAG-272; genus SVTX01. The sequence goes on from JAZSBL010000026.1 coordinate 12,941, forward strand.
AGCGGAGTACCGTCGGGCAAGAAAGGCATATCCTCGGGAGGAAGAATGCGGGAAACGACACCCTTGTTACCGTGACGTCCTGCCATCTTATCTCCGACGGAGATCTTTCTCTTCTGCGCGATGTAAAGCTTAACTACCTTGTTTACGCCTGCGGGAAGCTCGTCGCCTGCCTCGTGTGAGAACACGCGAACGTCAACAACGACACCGGATTCACCGTGAGGAACGCGGAGAGAAGTATCTCTTACCTCTCTTGCCTTCTCGCCGAAGATCGCGCGGAGAAGTCTTTCCTCTGCGGTAAGCTCTGTCTCTCCCTTGGGAGTGATCTTACCTACGAGAATGTCGCCGGCTCTAACCTCGGTTCCCTTCTTGATGATACCCTCTGCGTTAAGATCCTTGAGCGCGTCGTCGCCGACGTTGGGGATCTCGCGGGTGATCTCTTCCGGACCGAGCTTGGTGTCTCTTGCCTCGTGTGTGTATTCCTCTATGTGGATAGATGTGTAAACATCGTCTCTTACAAGCTTTTCGTTAAGAAGGACCGCGTCCTCGTAGTTATAACCCTCCCAGGTCATAAATCCGATAAGAGCGTTCTTACCAAGGGAGATCTCGCCGTTTGCGGTTGCGGGACCGTCTGCGATGACCTCGCCTGCCCCAACCTGCTGGCCTCTTCTTACGATGGGCTTCTGGTTTACGCAGTTGGACTGGTTGCTTCTCTTGAACTTGATAAGCTCGTAAACATCCTTGTGTCCGTCGTCACAGAGAATGGTGATGGAGTTAGCGTCAACGCGCTCAACAACACCTGCATTCTTTGCTACTACAACTACACCGGAGTCGACAGCTGCCTTGTACTCCATACCTGTACCGACGATAGGAGAATCTGTAACGAGAAGCGGAACTGCCTGCTTCTGCATGTTAGATCCCATGAGCGCACGGGAGTTATCGTCGTTCTCAAGGAAGGGGATACAAGCGGTTGCAACGGATACTACCATCTTAGGAGAAACGTCCATGAAGTCGATCTTGGAAACGTCTACCTCCATGATCTCGGTGCGATCACGAGCAACTATCTTTTTATTAATGAAGTGTCCGTCCTCGTCAAGGGGCTCGTTACCCTGGGCAACGATGTACTTGTCCTCAACGTCGGCGGTCATGTAAACTACCTCGTCGGTAACCTTGTGCTCAACAGTTCCGTCGGCAAGAGTAATGTGCTCTACCTTGCGGTAAGGAGCCTCAATGAAGCCGTAGTCGCTGATGCGCGCGTACGTTGTGAGGTAGGAGATAAGACCGATGTTAGGACCTTCAGGCGTCTCGATAGGACACATACGACCGTAGTGGGTGTAGTGAACGTCACGGACGTCGAAGGAAGCGCGGTCACGGGAAAGACCGCCGGGACCGAGAGCCGAAAGACGTCTCTTATGTGTAAGCTCGGCCAAGGGGTTATTCTGGTCCATGAACTGAGAAAGCTGAGATGAACCGAAGAACTCGCGGATAGCCGTAGCTACGGGGCGGGTGTTAATGAGCGCCTGAGGAGTCAACTTTTCGGAATCCTGAGTCGTCATTCTTTCCTTTATTATCTTATCCATTCTCGCAAAGCCGATGCGCATCTGGTTCTGAAGCTGCTCGCCAACAGAACGAACGCGGCGGTTTCCGAGGTGGTCTATGTCGTCAACCTCTCCAACGTCGTGGGTAAGGTTGAGAATATAGCTGACTGTTGCGAAGATATCGTCCTTTGTGATGTGCTTGGGACAGAGCTCAGCGATTCTCTCGCGTGCCATCTCCTTGATCGCGTCAACGTCACCCTCGCACTGCTGCATGATGTCAACGAGTACGGCTGTTCTTGCCTTCTCGTTTACGCCGCAGTCCTTAAGGTCAAAGCCAAGCACGTACTCAGGCTCGATGGTGTTGTTGGAAACGACCTTTACGATCTCACCGTTTTCAAGCTCAACGCAAACCTCGTTTACAGCGTTGCGCTCTACGTTAAGTGCCATCTCGCGAGTAAGGATCGTTCCCTTCTCGTAAATAAGCTCTCCGGTAAGCTGGCTTACAACGTCCTCTGCAAGCTTGCGGTTGGCAATTCTTGCGTGGATAGCCATCTTGGAATCGAACTTATAGCGTCCGACTGTGGCAATGTCGTATCTCTTTGCGTCGAAGAAGAGGTTTGTGAGAAGCTGCTCTGCAGACTCAACGAGCGGGGGCTCGCCGGGACGGAGCTTCTTGTAGATCTCCTTAAGAGATTCAATCGTGGGATTTGTTCCGTTTTCGTCAGCAAGTCTTTCGCTTTCATCCTTTTCAAGAGTAGCAACGAGTCTTGCATCCTCACCGAACATCTTAAATATGTCTTCTCTGTGGGTAATTCCGAGTGCGCGGATAAATACCGTCAAGGGAAGCTTGCGGTTTTTGTCTATACGAACGTAGAGAACACCGTTGATATCGCTTTCGTACTCAAGCCATGCGCCTCTGTAGGGGATGATCTGAGCAGAGTACATCTTCTTACCGCTCTTGTCTACCTCGGATGCGAAGTACATACCGGGGGAACGAACGAGCTGAGAAACGATAACTCTCTCTGCGCCGTTGATAACGAATGTTCCGTTATCGGTCATAATCGGGAAATCACCAAGATAGATGTCCGAGTACTTAACGTCGCCTGCCGCCTTGTTTGTAAGACGAACGTTGACCTTAAGGGGAGCCGCGTAGTTGACGTCACGCTCCTTGCACTCCTCAACGGGATACTTGGGCTTTGTATCAATAGAATAGGAAATAAAGTCTATTGAAAGATTGCCCGAGTAGTCGGTGATGGGAGATACGTCGCGAAGCACCTCCATGAGACCCTCTTCAAGGAACCATTTGAAGGATTTTGTCTGGATCTCAACGAGGTTGGGGAGCTCCAGATTGAAGCGGGAACGGGAGAAGGACATTCTCGTGTTTTTTCCGAGTTTTTGTTCTTTGACATTGACCATTAAATCAATCACTCCATTCAATGATAATCTTTACTGAATGGACAAAATCCGCATGTGAGCAGTCGGATCTTGTCATATTCGTATCGCCCGTCAGCCTACAAAAAGGCATTCTAAGCGATTATAATGCAGTTTACAATTATATCACTTAAATGCGAGCTTGTCAATAGGTTTTTTACAAAAAAATAAAATTTCTTTAACAAAATTTCAAAATGTGTCATTTAATTTTTTTAATCAAGGCTTGCAATCAGACGAAAGTCATAGTATAATAAATACAAAGGAAGAAAACCGCACGAATGATTATAAGGAGTTACATTATGATTGAAAATAAAATACTAAGGGCCAATGCCCGCAATCAGCTTGGCGGAAGAATATTTGAAATGCCTTGGCTTGCAATGCTGGCAGTATTTTTCGTTTACGGCGCCGTTATGACCGCGGCTGCAGGTACCACGTTGGGTATCGGCGCGATAATAATATCGGGTCCCATGCTCTACGGAGTAAACAGAATCTGCGTAAAGAAGGTAAGGGGCCGAGATATAGTGCTTGATGATGCTATATCTGGATTTAAAGAGTGCTTTGTTGGGTCGTTCCTTCTCTCGTTTATAACCGCATTGTATACGTTGCTGTGGACACTGCTCTTCATCGTGCCCGGAATTGTAAAAAGCTATGCTTACGCGATGGCGCCTTATATTCTTCAGGATTCTCCCAATCTTAATGCGACGGAGTGCCTTGATAAGAGTCAGAAGATGATGAAGGGCAACAAATGGCAGCTCTTCTGCCTTGACTTCAGCTTTGTGGGCTGGTACATAGTCGGCGCGCTTTGTCTTGGAGTCGGTACACTTTGGGTAACACCGTACCACCAGATGGCAAAGGCTAACTTCTATATGGCGCTTAAGGCAAAGGAAGAGAGCGAGTACGCAGAATCCGTCGGCTTCGAGCCTGTAGACCCCTTCAACTGATATTTTCCATAACGAAGATGATAAGGCTCTCCGCCGTAGCGGAGAGCCTTATCATATTTTATTTAAGGACTGCCTCGGCGTCCTCGATCATTTTCATTTCGGGAGACTCGTAAGCGTTTTTATTTATCTCCTCGGGATCGCGGAAGGTTGGAACTACCTTCTTCATTGCCGCTTTGATGAGGGGAGATGCTATCTCTCCGCGTGTAGCGGCAACCGCATCGCGTAGGAGAATAAGCTTTTCGCGCACCTCCTCGCGGGAGAGCGGAGTGTCCTTTTCAATAAATATCTTTTTGTTGTCTGTTTTTTCAAGATGCTCTGTTTTGATAAGAAGCTCCTCGTAAAGCTTCTCTCCGGGGCGCAGACCGATCTCCTCGATCTTGATCTCCTCGTCGGGCGTGAATCCCGATAGCTTGATCATGTTGTATGCAAGGTCGTAGATCTTGACGGGCTTGCCCATATCAAGCACAAAGAGCTCGCCGTCCTTTGCCATGTATCCGGCCTCCATAACCAGCTGGCTTGCCTCGGGAATAGTCATGAAGTATCTGATGACGCGCTTGTCCGTAAGGGTAACCGGACCGCCGTTTCTTATCTGCTCTCGGAAGAGCGGAATTACAGAGCCGTTGGAGCCAAGCACGTTTCCGAATCTGACTGCCATAAAGAGGGTCTCGGAATCAGTGCGACACTGGATCACCATCTCGCACATGCGCTTTGTCGCGCCCATGATATTGGTGGGGTTGACTGCCTTGTCGGTAGATATCAGAATAAATCTTTCCGCGCCGTACTTCTCTGCCATGTCGGCGGTATTGCAAGTACCCATTACGTTATTCTTGATCGCCTCGCAGCCGCTGTGCTCCATAAGCGGAACGTGCTTGTGCGCAGCCGCGTGGAATACAATCTCGGGGCGGTAGGCGTTGAATATCGCGTCAAGCCTGTCTCGGTCCCTGACTGATGCTATCTCAACGATCAGATCAAGGTCTGCGCCGTGCTTTCTTTTAAGCTCCTGCTGAATCTCGTATGCATTGTTCTCGTATATATCAAGAATGATAAGTCTCTTGGGATTGCACTTTGCTATCTGGCGGCAAAGCTCGCTTCCGATAGATCCGCCACCGCCTGTAACCAGGATGGTTCTATCCTTGTAAAACGCCCTTGTTTCGTCGTGGGTTATCTTCATGGGTGTGCGGAATAGCAAATCCTCGATCTGGAAATCACGAATGACCTTGCTGCCGTCCCCTTCACCGTTTGAAAAATCCTTTACGGGAATGTCGTATGTTTTAAGCTTGCATTTTGTTCGACTGTAAAATTCAAAAAGTCTTCTTGCCTCGTCGTTATCAAGATCAGAAACCGCAACAAACAACTCGGTTATATTGTTTTCGTCGATGAGATCAAGGACCTTCTCGTCCTCTGCAATGACCTTAAGACCCACCACGTTGTTTCCGATCTTCTGGGGGTCCTTGTCAATGAAGAACAAGGGACGATAGCTTGCCTGATGCTTGCCCTGAAGCTCATTTGCGAGGAACGCGCCAAGCTGACCTGCGCCGATAATGGCGACGTTCACGGTGTTGGCGTCGGGAGAGCCCGCGTTTTTAATGTGCTTGTAGAAAAGACGGTAGCAGTATCGTGAACCAAGTGTGGCAACGCAGTTTATTGGCGAGAGGATAAGGAATATCTCCAATCCGACGTCGATAGCGGCGATATAGATTATCGCCATGGCGACAAGTGTTCCAATAAAGTCTGCCATTATCAGCTTGAGGTAGGATAATGTTCTCGTATATCTCCACACGCTGTTGTAAACGCCGAAAATATACCTGACCACCAAAATAACGCCGAGAATGATTCCTGCGTTTGCGAATATCCTGCCTGCAAGTGATGAACTGACACCGGATACGTAGTGCGCCAGAATATAGTAGGTCAATGATACTATCGTAAATAAATAGCAATCAAATAAAAGAAGAATTCCTCGTCTTGCCTTGCCGAAAAGAAACTGTCTAAGCTTTGTTAACATAGATATGTAATTAGCTCCCTTTAGTAAATTTTTGTTTGTGGGGGCGCGCGAAAATCGCAATATACTATTACAATTATAACATTTCCCTCTGGGCTTGTCAATTAAATTTTTATAAGTGTTGGCCGGTTTTTTTGCATTTCTATGCTTGAAATTCCCTAAAATAACGGTTTCCCCCAAAATTACCTGATTGTTTGGGCAGCCTTGACAAGTAAAGGTGACACGGCTCATTGTTTATTGCCTTTACATCACCCGCAAAAAAAGGCAAGGAACTTGAACCGTTCCTTGCCTCTTTTGTTATGTAATTTTAGCGGTTATTCTACTTCGGGAAGAGTGAAATCTACCTTGCCGTATTCAAGAATTGCCGCCATGGCATCTCCGTCCCTCGTAAACATGATCTTTACAAGCTGACCGTCCTCGAAGAAAAGACGGATCGAGTCGAACGTCTCGACGAAGGTTCCCTGGTCACCTGCAACGTCGCTATAGAATATGGTCTTCTCATTTACGGTTTCGTAGTAGCCGCCATCTTCCATGTAATTGAAGCTGGTGTAGTTGAAATAGCTAACGAGGTTGCTTACTACGTTGAAGCGGAAGGATGCGCGAAGCGCGGTATCTTCCTCGGCGCCCTTAACCCAGTAAGAGTTGTTTTTGAGGTAGTACTGATATGCGGTGCCGTCCTCGATAGTCCAATACCAGTCGCTGGTGGACGTTATGGCCTCCTTCACGGCGTTACCCATGAATTCGTAATGCTCGCCCGCCATAGCGTGATACTGGAACGCCTTGTCAGCAACGAACTTAATGCTGAAATTGTCAACGCCGACAAGATTGATTGCATCTCTGAATTCGCTCGCGCTCACCTCTGTTTCGGGCTGGTACTTGGTTTCTACCTTCTTGACGTAGCCGCAATCACGGCAGGTGTATACGGTCTCGCCGGTGCGCTGCTCGGATGTGGGCTCAACTGTTACTTCACCCTCGTCGAACTTGTGGTCAAGCCAGATTGTGTCGCCGCACTCGCAAACCTTTTTGTGGCGATCGTTGTCGCCCTTCTCAAACTTGTACTCGTGCTCGGCTTTGTCCAGCTCCTCGTTGCAGCCGCTTGCCGCACATTCATGCCAGTGGTGGGTGGAGTCCTTGTCCCAGGCGCTGCTGGGCTCGTGCTTATGCTCGCAGGATGCGAGGATCGCGCCTGTCGCAAGACACATGCAGACAATAAGTGCAATAGAAATAATCTTTTTCATAATTAAAACCTCCTTTTAGGCTTCTTTGCTATATTATAGCACACCCATAATAAAAATGCAATACTTTTTTTGTCGCCCCGCCATTCCGCACGATCATGCGCAGTCCTGTCAAAAAAACTGCAAGAATCAGTATAAATCTCCTTGTTTTGCAAATAATAGAATTACGGTTGAATTTTGTGCAGAACTTAAGCAAGCTGCCGACACACAAATGTATTGCAAAAAGGAGATATATAAAATGAAAGCAACAGGAATTGTTAGAAGAATAGACGACCTTGGGCGCGTGGTCATCCCTAAGGAGATACGCCGCACAATGCGAATTCGCGAGGGCGACCCTTTGGAGATATTTACCGACCGCGACGGAGAGGTGATATTCAAGAAGTACTCCCCTATCGGTGAGCTGACCGCCTTTGCTGCGCAGTATGCCGAGACTCTTTATAAAACGTGTGATCTGATTGTCGTTATCTGCGATAGAGATAGCGTAGTCGCCTCTGCGGGCGTTCCAAAAAAGGAATATATGGACAAGCGGCTCTCCGACGAGCTTGAGCGCACGATGGAAAAGCGCTCGCTATATATCCACCGTCAGGGAGACACAAAGGCAGGAGTCACTGCCGACGGATCGAACCATTACGTCAGCTGCGCCATGCCGATAGTAAGCGAGGGAGACATAGTCGGATGCGTGGCATCGCTCTCCCCAATTGATGCAGATCGCACGCCCGAATCGGTAGAAATGAAGCTGATACAGACTGCCGCCACCTTCCTAGGCAGACAGCTTGAGGGGTAAACGCGCAACGATGAGTATCCGATAAGTAAAGAAAAAGAACGGCTCAACGCGAGCCGTCCTTTTTTATTAATTATTCATTTTTTATAATCATGCTTCGTCCAACCCTCGCCGTGTATCTCGTGAGCCTGGTTGACCGTCAGAAACGCCTCGCGGTCGCTTTGGGTTATAATGCTCATCAGCTCGGAGTATTCGCCCATTGAGAAGGACACCATAAGCATCTTTTTCCCCTCGCCCGAATATCCGCCGACCACGTCAACCACCGTCGTGGTTCTGTCAAGCTTTTCTATTATCTGTTTGTTTATTGACTCGTATTCGCGGGTAATTATGTGAGCCACGAATGCCTTTGAACCACCGATAAACACCTTGTCAACCACGATCGCGGCAACAAATGCGGAGGTGATTCCAAGCAAGGAAAGGACAAAATCTCCTATAATAAACATTCCGAAAAGGACAGCGCTTGCATCGACAGCAAATATCGCAATTGAGCTGCGAAGTCTTTTGAATATTTTGCAGATGATAAACGCGATAACGTCCACACCTCCCGTTGAGCCGCCCCCAAGGAAGGTCAAGGCGCAACCAAAGCCGATCAATACTCCGCTGAACACAGCCGCCAAAAGGACACCCACGCCTGAGTGTTGGCTGAGCCCGAGATTGAAAAATCCGTTCATGAAGTCGGGATTGGTGATGTTTGAAAATATGGAAACACCTATCGGATAAACGATGGTGGATACAAGCGTTTTCATAGCGAAGGCTTTGCCAAGGAAGATAAGTCCCAGGAAGAATGTCACCCACGTCAGGATGGTGATGATCGTTTCAACCTGAAGATACTCGGCGGGGATTATCTGTGATAGGACGATGGCATATCCCGAAATGCCGCCTGTAACGAGATTGTACGGGAGCATGAACAGTGATGTGCCAAGCGCGAGTATCAGAGTACCGACAACTATCAATCCTATATTTTTGACAGTTTTCAGCACGTCCGTCTTTGTCATTTTTATTTTCATAAAAACCTCTGTTTAATTATTCAAATAAAGGCAACACGCCATCGAGGATGTTTTTTGATATCTCCTCCGGAGTTCCGGATGCATCGATTATTGCGATATTTTCTCCCCGCGCGCGCAGACGCTCGAAAACGTCAAAGAACATGCGGCGCGTTTTTTCGAGATAATCGTAATTTTCGTATATCTCGGTGGGGGTGTCTGCACGCTTGCCTATTCTCTCAAGGCTCTTGTCGGGAGTGAGATCAAGGAATATGCAGATGTCGGGGGTGCGAATTCCGGGGTTGTCCAGATTAAGCGCCGCAACTCTTTCATAGCCGAGCTCTGCGCCCTGATATGCCAAGGATGAGTAGTAATAGCGGTCGCTGATTACGGTGATACCCTTTTCAAGGTGAGGATCGATTCCCTTTTCCTCGTCCTTATTGTGTATAACTCTGTCGCGGACGAACATATCTGCCATTTCTGCGCAGGTGGCGGGAAGCCTGCCAGAAAGCGCCTCTCTTATTGTCTTGCCGGAGGGCATATCTGTGGGCTCCGCGGTGATATAGCAGCTTATTCCCTTTTTCTCAAGGTTTTCTGCAAGTAACTTTATTTGCGTGGTCTTTCCCGCGCCGTCGATACCTTCGAAAACTATAAATTTAGGTGTCATATATCTAAGTTGCCTTTCTTATTTTTCTTTCCAAACAGAGGGGGAAAAGAGCATTATTATGGGGAATATCTCAAGTCTGCCAAGAAGCATATCAAGAGATAGAATTATCTTTGAAAAAGCGGAGTATTCGGCAAAATTTGCATAGGGACCAACGTCACCAAATCCGGGACCTATATTGTTTATGCATGCCGCAACGGAGGAAAACGTCGTTTCTATCGACGCCCCATCAGCCAGCGCGATCGCCAGGAAAGAGCAGAAGAACAGGAAAATGTAAGAAACGATAAATGCCAGAACACCTCTTACCGTATCGCTGTCAACCGGCTTTCTTTCAAACCTGATCTTTTCGACCTGTCTGGGGCGACCCATATGGCGTATCTCGGAGACGGCGCTTTTAAATGCTATAACAAGTCGGCTCACCTTTATTCCACCGCCTGTGGATCCGGCACAAGCGCCGATAAACATTAAAGTCAGAAGCACGGTTTTTGATGCATATGGCCACAGATCATAATCGGTGGTCGCAAATCCTGTTGTCGATATTATCGTGGATACCTGGAAGAATGCGTGTCTTATCGATTCACCTATGGTGGAGAAATATCCCTCGGAATAGATATTGTATGTTATAAATGCGGTGGATGCTAAAACTATACCCGTAAACCAGATAAGCTCCTCGCTGAAAATTGCGCTTGCAAGCTTGCCTGTAAGGATAAGGAAATAGACGTTAAAGTTTACCGCGAAAAGGAACATAAATACCGACGTGACCCAAGTACAGTATTCGGGTGCGGCGACTCCGCCGTAGCTTGCCATACTGTCTGCCCATATCGAGAATCCGCCGGTACCCGCCGTTGCAAATGAGGTGCAAAGCGATTCATAAAGGTCCATTCCGCCAAAAAGGAGCAGTACGACCTGCAAAAGTGTCATTACGGCATAAATTCCGTACATTATGGCGGAGGTCTTCTTAACCGTGGAAACTATTTTGTCAACCTTAGGGCCGGGCATCTCGGCGCGCATAACGTGCACGAGGCGTGAGGATTTCATATCCTGCTGTGGCATTACCGCAAGCACAAACACAAGCACGCCCATACCGCCCATCCAGTGGGTAAAGCTGCGCCAGAAGAAGATTCCGCGCATGCCGACAAGACTTGATTCGGGCGACCAGAGTTTAGCAAAATCCTCCGCGAAAAGCACACTTGATCCGGTGGTGGTGAAGCCCGAAACAGTTTCAAAGAGCGCATCGATATAATTGGGAATTAGACCCGATATAACAAAAGGCAGCGCGCCGAAGACGGACAGAAGTATCCATGAAAGACCTACTATTACGAAGCCGTCTTTGGCTCCGAGAGCCTGCTCACGAGGCTTGAACGAGGTTGCAAGTACGCCAAGAAAAGCAAGCAGTGCCATGGGAATAAGCATCGCGTGAAGCTGAGAGTATTCCCCATATATTAACATAACCGATAGCGGAAGCGCCATCAGCGCCGCCTCAACAAGCAAAAGCCTGCCGAGAACGTATCTCATCATTTTTAAATTCATGCCGTCACCCTCTTAAAGCAGAATGTCGTCAAGGTCGCACAGATTTTCGTTGGTCGTCATTACGATAACGCTGTCACCTGCAAGAAGCGCGGTCTCGCCGTTCGGGTAAATGACCGAATTCTCACGAATGAGCGCGGCGATAATAAGGTTTTTCTTGAGCTTGACTTGTCTGAGCGGTATTCCAAGAGCATCAAAGTCCTCTGCAACGTCAAATTCAAGAGCCTCAGCTCGTCCGTCCACCAGCTTGTGAAGAGATTTAAGCTGACCGGAGTTTTCATGATCCTCCATGCCCACAAGTCCGCGTATATAGCGAAGCACCTTGGATGCAACAAGGATTCCGGGGGTGATATTTGATCCGATCTCCGCGTTGGACGCAAGCCTGATAAATGTGGGTGAAGAAAGCTTGGAGATGATCTTCTTGACACCTCTTGTTTTTGCAAACATGGAGATTATAAAGTTTCTCTGATCGTTTGAGGTCATAACAACGCAAGCATCCGCCTTGTCAACACCCTCGTCGTCAAGGACGTCGGGATCGGTGGGATCGCCGCAAATGATGGTCGCTTTGGGGAGAAGCTCGGAAAGCTCCTCGCAGACCTCTCGGTCCTGCTCGATGATCTTTACCCTGAAGCCGCCGTCAGTCAACTGCTTTGCAAGGTATCTTGACGTGTTTTCGCCGCCGATTATCACGATGTCGTGAAGATGCTTGCCGACAAGTCCTATTTTAACGAAAAGATCGGTGATATCGGGACGCGATCCGGCAATAGAGATGGTATCTCCTTCCTCGATAACGTAGTCGCCGCCGGGGATAATAACATTATCGCCGCGTTTTGCCGCGCATATAAGAGCGTTGGTTGAATATTTGCTTTTGAATTTTATCAGCGGCTGACCGACAAAGGGGTGATTCTTGCCTATATGTATCTCTACCGCCTCTGCTTTGCCCTGGGCGAATTTCTCAAGCTTCATTGCCGCAGGGAATCGGATAAGTCTGCCCGCCTCTCGCGCCGCCTCGTATTCGGGGTTGATTACAACGTCTACGCCGAGGCCCGACTCCATAAAGCTCTGCTGGTTAAGGTATCTTGGGTCACGCACACGCGCTATGGTGTGCTTTGCGCCAAGCTGCTTTGCAATCATGCAGCAAAGCAAATTAAGCTCGTCACCGCCCGCTACGGATATGACCACGTCGGCAGACTCAACGCCCGCCTCCTTTTGTGTTTCGACCGAAGCTCCGCTTCCGCATACTCCCATAACATCATATTTATTTACAACTGCGGTTATGGCATCTCTGTCCTCGTCCACAACGGTTATATTGTGGTCCTCTCTGCTTATATACTCAATAAGCGAATCACCAAGTGTGCCGTTACCGATAATAACTATCTGCATATCCGCCTCCGCGATTTGGGGAAAAAGTCCCCTTTTATACCAATTATAAATTATATCACTTTTTAAAAGCTTTGTAAAGTGCTTTGCTCCAAAAAACCCCTATCGCGACCAATTTCGAGTAATAATCAAGATGGGACAAGCATATTTTGAAGTGTAAAAACGAAAACAAATTTATTGACACCCATAGGTACTTATGCTATAATTAGAATGTAAAATAATACAAAAATGTAATAGTATGCATTATATAGAGGATATTGGGATGATAAAAGACAAGATTTTACAGATTTGCGCCTTGATGCTTGCCTCTGTGGTAATATGCGGAGCGGCGATCTCTGTAGGCACGTCTCCCCTGCCCTTAGAGATAGAAGCGGGAGCTGTAGATGCTTCGTATATCATGTCTGACTCGTATAAGTCGGGTAGGTATTACGAGAATCTGCAAAGGCTTCACCTGTCGGGTGATCAGGCGCGCGACGTGATAGCGATCGCTATGTCACAGATAGGCTACCACGAGGGCAACTCGGAGGGCGAGCTTGACGGACTTGGAAGCACCGGGACGCGAGATTTCGTTGAATACAACGTGCTTTACGGCAAGCTTGATAACAATCAGGGCAACGGTGTAAGCTACGGATATTATTGGTGCGCATCATTTGTAAACTGGTGCCTCAGAATGGCGGGAGTCGACGAAGAAGCGTCGGGCAGCGAGGTCAGCTGCCATCAATGGTATAGCTACAGCAAAAAAGCCGACGGCGGCAGAGATAAGATGTTCTACGACAAGTGGGAAATGGTACCCGTTGAAGGAGATATTGTTTTCTTCAAGGACACGGGAAGCTCCTTTGATTCAACGCACGTCGGACTTGTTCGCTACTCTGCGGGAGGCAGGGTCTACACTATAGAGGGCAACACCTCCAATGGCAGCGAATATTCAAGCAACGGCGAATACGTTGCGCTAAAATCATACGATCTTTCGGACAAATACATAGTCGGATATGCACGCCCCCATTACGTGGCAAATAATACACAGAGAATAGTAGACCGCTCAGGCGCGTTTTTAAGCCTTGGCGACTACATCTCGACCGACGATTTAATCCTTTATGCGGACACGGCGCTGTCCGCCAATAGCGGAAAAAGCATCCCCGTGCACAGCGTGCTTGAAGTAACCGAAATAGCGGATGGCTACATTAAGGTAAAGGCTGGTGGCACGGATGGATATATCGGCAAGGATGCCGCTCTGCTCCAGCTTACAACAAGCGAGAGCATATACACCGTAAATTACGTGGACGAAAGCGGGACGCCGATATTTAACCCCCAATATCGCAGGGCAGGCGAGCAGAGATATATATATTCCAATGCCCCGTCCAGAGAAAAACACGGCTTTGTCGGGTGGCGTCTGCAGGGCAGTCCGGATTCAATGTTCAAGCCCGGTGATAAAATGCCAAACGTCAACGAGAATCAGACCTTCGTCGCGGTGTTTGACGGTACAAGATATCTTGTTTCCTTCCTTGAGGAGGACGGGAAAACCATTATAGATCAGGTTCACGGATATTACGGCAAGACATTCAAGTTCCCCGAAGCACCCGAAGCCCCGGAGGGCTACGTTTTCGTTGGTTGGAGCGGTGGAGCTGACGGAGTAATAACAGGGAACGCGACCTATACCGTAGCGTTTATGTCGGAGGAGGAATTCCTCGCGGCAAATGCACCCAAGGACACGGATACAGGGGCGGAAGAAAACACGCCAATACGCCTTGACGAGGACGTGGCAGAGATAATCTCCTACGTGGCGGCGGGCGCGGTAATGCTGATAATTCCCGTGACCCTTATACCGATCCTTCTTTTCCCCAAGAAAAAGAAACACAGAAAGAAATAAAAATTAAGGGCGAGCCGCATGGCCCGCCCTGTTTTATACTTATTTGTAAAATTCGCTCTTTATGCTTCTGTCAAAAAGTTCCGATAGAGCCCGATTTACGTCAAGCCCCTCGTAAATGATGCCGTAAACGCAGCGGCATATCGGCATATCAACGCCGTATTTCTTTGCTATCTCGACGATAGCCTTCGCGGTGTAATGCCCCTCTGCAAGCTTAGGAAATTTCTCTCCCTTAACAAGCGCCTCGCCGTACGCGCGGTTGTGACTGAATTTCGAGAAGACCGTTGCTTCGTAATCGCCCAGATGACAGAGACCGTAGGCGGAAAGCTCGTTGCCGCCCATGGCAGAGATAAGTCTTGCGACCTCTCGCGTTCCGCGTGACATGAGCGCGCCCTTGAGTGTGGACATTCCCGCACCGTCAAGGATTCCCGCAGCGATACCTATGACGTTCTTGGTTGCTCCGCCTATCTCGTTGCCAAGCAGATCCTCGCCGTAATAAAAGCGGATAAGATCACTTGAAAAGGTGTCGACAAGCAAATGCTTGACCTCTTCGTCAAGACTGTCTATGACCATACAGTTGGGTATTCCCGCATAAAATTCCTGCACGTGTCCCGGACCAAGCCATACCGCAATCTTGTTGGATTTGTCGGTAGCGTCGGACACGACCTCGGAGAGTCGTCTGCCCGTGGATATTTCAAGTCCCTTCATACAAAGGACGAATATTTTATTTTTCAGCTCAAGATGTGCAAGCTCACCCATAAGGGCTGACAGTCCTTGCGAATCTATCGAAATGACGATAACGTCTGCCTCGGCGGCAGATGATATGTCGGTAGAAAGCTTAACGCTATCGGGAAGAGTAAGGAGATCGTTTCTCCTCTCACCTATAAATCGTTGCATGGCTGCTGAGCTTTCCCTGCCGTAAAGAGTTACGTCAAGCCCCTTCTTTTCGGAAAGATACCAGGTGATAAGCGATCCCCAACGGCCGCAGCCTATAACACAAATCTTCATTTTACACCTCTTTCTCGGTTTGGACTATTATATTGACAAACCGAAATAAAAATGATAAAATATCAATATTAACAACACAATTATACACCATTCAAGGTATAAAGTCAAGTAATAATAAGGAAACGTAATGATAGCAATTAACGTAAGCGACCTCACCTTGCGCTTCGGAACGACAAGCGTGCTTGAAAAGGTATCGTTTTCGCTTGAGGAAAACGACAAGCTTGGAATAATCGGGGCTAACGGAAGCGGAAAGACCTCGCTTTTTAAGCTGATAACGGGCGAGTATGATGCCGAGAGCGGAGAGGTCTATATTTCAAAGGGAAAAACCGTTGGAATCCTCTCGCAGTACGGTGCGTTTGACGAAAACTCGAACAGCGAGGGCGGAAGCACCGCGCTTGAACATATGTACGCGGAGTTCCCTGCTCTTTTGGCGGCAGAAAAACGACTTTCGGAGCTGGAAGCCTTGCTTTCCGACACAAACGACCCGCGCCATACCGCTTATACAAATGAATACACCGCCCTGCACGAGAAATTCTTGCGAGATGGCGGATTTGAATTCAGAGGAAGATGTCGCTCTACCCTCTTGAAGCTCGGCTTTGACGATGAGGCGATCAATAAAAGCGTCACTCTCCTTTCGGGCGGTCAAAAGACACGTCTTGCTCTTGCCATAGAGCTTTGCCGAGAGCCCGACATTCTCATGCTCGACGAGCCGACCAACCACCTTGATATAGAAACTCTCGGTTGGCTTGAAAACTACCTTATCCAATATAAAAAGTGCGTGCTGGTCATCTCCCACGACCGATATTTCCTTGACCGCGTAACGAACAAAACCCTTGCCATAGAGCACCATAAGGCAAAGCTCTATAACGGCAACTATACGCGCAGTATGGAGCAAAGACGGATCGACAAGGAGATATACGAAAAGCACTACCGTGAGCAGCAAAAGGAGATCGCAAGACAGGAGGCCTATATAGCGCAGCAGCGCCAATGGAACCGCGAGCGAAATATAATCGCCGCCGAATCCCGCCAAAAGCTGCTCGACAAAATGGAAAAGCTTGAAGCCCCCGAGACCGAGCAGCGAGCGATCCGTATGAAATTTACCTCTGCCATCGCAAGCGGCAACGACGTTCTGAACGTTAAGGATCTCGCGATGAGCTTCGGAAACAAAAAACTGTTTGCCGACCTCAATTTCCTCGTCAAAAGAAACGATCGCTTGCTGATCATCGGACCGAACGGCTGTGGCAAATCGACGCTGATAAAGCTCATGATGAAAAAGCTGACCGCTACTGCGGGAAAGATCGAGGAGGGATATAACGTCGAGATCGGCTACTACGATCAGGAAAACCAAAACCTCGATCCAAATAAGACCGTAATCGACGAGCTCTGGGATCACTACCCCACCCTTCCCGAGCAAAAAATACGATCGACTCTCGCTTGGTTCAACTTTTTCGGCGAGGACGTTTTCAAGACCGTAAAAATGCTCTCGGGAGGAGAGCGAGCGCGCCTGACCCTGTCCAAGCTCATACTTTCCAAGATGAATCTGCTGATCCTTGACGAGCCGACAAACCACCTTGATATCGACACGCGCGAAGCGCTTGAATCCGCGCTCGACGATTTTGACGGCACGATCATCGCCGTTTCACACGACCGTTATTTCATCGAAAAGCTGGCAAGCCGCATAATTGAGCTCAAGCCCGACGGATATGTGGACGGCGATATGTCCGACTATCAGATAACGAGATCGGGAGAAGCGTACACCGAGTTCCGTGAATTCACCGCCGCAAGAAAAGAAAGAATGACAACAGCCGAAGCTCCGCAAGCGCAAAAGACAACAGCGCCAAGCGGCAAGGAGCAGTATCTGAAGGCGAAGCAAGAGGCATCCGAAGCCAGAAAAAAGGCAACGAGACTTGCAAAGCTCCGCGCCGAGATGGAAAAGCTCGAAGCCGAGCTTGACGAGATCTCCGAACAAATGAACGGAGAGGCAGCCACCGACTACAAAAAGGTTGCCGAGCTTGACCTGCGGAAAAACGAGCTCGAGGAGCGCCTACTCGAGATATACGAGGAGCTCGAAGGCTAACCTCGTCTGAACAAAAGCGAAAACCGCTTGACCCACAAGGGATCAAGCGGTTTTTAACGTTATCATTCCTGTGAAAGAATGTTAATGATCTGAATAGCGGTATTAAATATGTCGTAATCGTATCGCTCAACGGCAGCAATAACGAGAACGTCGGCATTCTTTATCGCATCTACCGTCATTGGATCGTTGACCTGAGCTCTGTGACAGAGATAAGCGTCTGAGAAGTCCTTTTGGATAAGGTCTAACTGGAAACATCTGTAAGAGTCTGCAAGCATAACGAAATTACAATCATTTGTCGCATTTGCCGCGGTAGTGTGTCTGATATCATTCGCACCGTCTCCGCCAAAATACGAATCCGTCGTTATTTCGGGGCGATACGTGATCCGATAATCGACAGCACCCGTGTAATAAGCACCGTTAAGATTACCGAGAGATATAAGGTCTCCCGCGTTGCGCTCGAACTCCCAAACGGGAAGTCGATAAAGATTCGTGGTTTCAAGCCCCAAGCTCTGCATCATAGCCTGGTAACCGATAAATCCGCCGGCCATGTTCCAGTGAGTATCAAATTTATAATAGACATCCCAATAAGGCTTTGCATCTACCAGCTCGTCGAGGGGATAAACGATCTTGACCTCGGAGTTTGCCTGTATATAATCTACAAGCCTTTCAACTCTCTTGTATTCGGTTACAACGTCTGCGCCGAGATAATATTCAGGGTAGACTTGTTCCTTGTTCGGCCACATACATATCTGAAGAGTGATTCCTCTTTCCTTGCATAGCTCGTTCAGCTGAACCAGTATCGAATTATAATATGCAAGCTCGGATTCGGTCAACAGATTTGTTCCCTGATAATAGCCCATGCTATTATCCCCAAGATAATACAGCCATTGGTGCCTTCCTTCAATAACGACGGAGCTTCGGTAGCTTTCCATTGCAAACGACGTATCCTGAAGCTTGGCTTTAATATTGGTTCTGTATTCTCCGTTGCAGTATTTACAGCTTGCCAGAACATATCCGTAAGAGGTATAAGAAGGCTGTACTGTCTTGATTTTGCGTCCGTTCGCGTGCTGCTTGATTCCCGACTCGTCTTTTTCGAGACCGCAACCCTTGCATTTTGACAAGCGCTCGTATTTCGAGCCGCAGGTTACTGCGCTGAAGGTGTCAATGACTTCTTCGTAGTCATGTGGCGTTTTCGCAATATACTCGCGGTAGCTGTGAGAGCAATTCTCGCACGAGTACAGCATAACGCCCCAATCGGTACAAGTCGGAGCGATCTCTATAACGCCTTCGCCGTAAGTATGGTCGCAATCCGTAGCTGAAGTCTCTTCATTTTCAAAGGTGGGGATTGTTTCCTCTTCGGTTGTCTGTTCGGTTGATTCAAGAGTGGTTTCTTCCCAAATATCGGGGAATGTCTCTTCGGGCAGCTCGATTACTCCACCGTTTCCGTTGCCGTTGCCCATGTTGTTTGAATGGAAAATACGGATAAGCGCAGGGCGAAGGATTGATTCATAAGGCTGCTCGACTACAGCCTTTATGTCGGTGTACGAATTATATACTATTGATCTGAATGGCAGATGATCGTCGTACCAAGCTTCGATCTCTGCGGTATAGGTTTTAATGTTGAACGTCGTGGGAAACTCTGCAATGTCCTTGCCTGCCATTCCCTGTGACTCGTTGGTAGGGGGATTGATAGTGTCGTAAAGCTCGGGTGAGAACCTGCACGCGATCATCAAAGCGCCCCAAATTATAGTGGGAATAATGAGTATAGCGGCAAAAAAGCTGATATACGTCACCGCTAACCCCTTTGGGATTTTTGGGGGAGGACTCGCGGTCGGAGTCTCGGTCGCGGGGACCTTTTTTTCTTTATCCATAAAGCACCTCGTGTTGTGTTATTGTCCGACAATAAATCCGATAATCATAGGAATTGACGTCAGAATTGGAAATAAATGAACGCGTTGTAAGTTCCGCCGACGAGCGCCGCCATAGACAGAGCGAGGATCGCGAACTGAACGATTGAGTCAGCAACAAAGATAACTCGGGACGATCCTGCGCGCGCGCAGAGCTTGTCGTAGCTTGACTTGAGCAATCTCTGCACAAGACCCGAGAACAAAAATCCGAAAAGAACGACAACAATAACGTTCATAGAAAGGAATCTGACGATTGAATAATTGCCCGACGTAAAGTTAAAGAGCTGTCGGACGTATTCATTAGCTTGGAAAATATTGTCCGATCGGAAATATATCCAACCGATCATAACGGCAAAAATGGTATATATCCAGTTGAAGATCTTAATAGGATTCTTCTTAAGCCATTTTCCGAGGAAAAGTCTTTCGATTATCTGTAGCACACCGTGGAACAAGCCCCAGAATATGAAAGTGAAGTTCGCACCGTGCCAGATGCCCGTCAGCATAAATACGATGAAAAGGTTGATGTACGTGCGGAATTTTCCCTTTCGGTTGCCACCGAGAGGAATATATATGTATTCCTTAAACCAAGACGACAGAGAGATGTGCCATCTTCTCCAGAATTCCTGAATAGAGAGCGCCGTGTAAGGATAGTCAAAGTTCTCCTTGAACTCAAATCCCATCATTCTGCCAAGACCGATCGCCATATCGGAGTAGCCTGAGAAATCGAAATAGATCTGCAAGGTGTAAGCGATGATTCCAAGCCACGCGACTGCCGCGCCGAGATTTTCGATCTCAAGCGCCCAGATGTCGTCCGCAACCTTTGCAAGCACGTTGGAAACAAGCACCTTCTTACCAAGACCGTAGCAGAATCGCTTCTGACCCGAAATAAACAGGTCAATAGATTCCTTTCTGTTCTGAAG
>JAZSBL010000027.1:0-35599 GCA_045602385.1 Eubacteriales bacterium
CGCGTTCTCACTGAGATCCTCAAGCTTGCCGTTTATAAACGCCTTGTTTGCGTCGCGCACCGTAGTAAGCACCATGCGATACATGTCATATACCGACTCAAGCTGCTCAAGCGACATCTCGCTTATCGGAACGTTGCCGACCTTCTCAAGAACACTCGATATGCGGTCCCCGATCACCTTCGCCTCGGCACGGTAATGCGCAGGGTAATTCACGTCCCCGGCATTGTTGTGAATATCCTCGTAAGCCTTCTTCATAACGAGAAGCTTGTCCGCAAGCAGCTCACTGTTGCGCTGCTTCTTATCACGAAGCGCCTGAAGCGCCTCGATCTCGATAGGGTCGGTGGCAACGGCGATCTTTTGGTCAAGGTTCGCCATATCGCGCTCATAACGCGCAACCTTCTCCGCATTGATGTCGAACGCCTCAAGTGCAGCCGCAACGGCGTCCTGAAGCCCAAGCTTAACGTTGCGCTCCTTGTTGCCCTTGCGGAGAAGTGTATCAAGCTCCGTTACCACGCGCTGTATCTTGTGTTTCATTGCGGTCTTGTTTCTACCCTCAACACCCTTCTTGCGGGATTCTTGGTATCTCTTGGCCTGCTTGTCAAGTGCCTCGCGTGCTCTTTCTCTCTGCGCGTCCATCTTGACACGCGCCTCTTCCTTGGCCTTAGCAACCGCCTGCCTTTTAGCACGTTCCAGCACAGACTGAAGCGGCGCGGTAGCTTCAAGCATTATAAGGGACTTGTCCTTTTTCTGAATCGCACTCTCAAGCTCCGTTTTCCTCTGCTTAAGCTCATTAAGAGTGATCTTGTCACGCGGACCGGGAGCGAACGAAAGCTCGCGGATCTTTGCGTTCACCTCGGAAAGCTCGGCTTCCATGGCGTCGAGAGCCTTTACTCTGCTCTTGTACTTTCTCAGCTCTCTCTTGTCGCTCTCGCTTGAAGCAACACTCTCAAGAGCATTGGCCAAGATCTCACGGTTAGACCGCTCCTGCTGAACTTCTGCAGCGGTAGAATCATCTGCATTTTCATTGAGAAAATCGAAAAATTCAAGGTCTTGGGAGGCGTTGCCGGATGATTTGCCTTTTTTGTGTGATACATCTCCCGTTTCCTGCATATACTTACTATGACCACCTTGGTCAACGTAGCCCGCTTTTTCAAATGCAAGGCGAACAGCTGACGGCGTTTCTGTCTCTTTTGTAGAAAAAGTTTTATTTTTTTGACTTTCCCACTTGACATTTGCCCAAAAGTGTGCTATATTCTTCTCAAGAACATCTTTTCGTATGGCTGCTTGGGGATTGGACCCTCGTACCCCAGCGAAAAGATGTTCTCCTTTTTTTGAAATGTCAAGTATTCTTCCATCAATTATAGCGTTTTGTATATCCCATTGCAACTGAGCACGTGGATAAATTGTAATTGTCTTATTGGCATCCACCCTTCGTCCATCTTGCAGTCCTTTGGTGTCCACCTCTTCCACTACTACGGCATATCCATTTTTTCCAGTTTGAATGTCGCGAATAACCTTATCAGTAACAAGAACTATTCGGCTCTGCCTCTTATTTCCCTTCTCATCTGGAGATGCAGCAAATGCAACAACAGGCGATTCCGATTTCTTGAGAATTTCTATAAAATCCTCTTTCCCAATACCATGATAATTGTCCTGCTTTCTATAGTAGGGCTTTTTATTATACTCCTCTTCGGTAACCAGAGAAGAATATGCTTTTGATGCAGGCATATAAAGGGCAAGTGCTTGCGCACCAATAACATCCGTCATAAAGTTTGACGTTTCGCCAAGGTAAACCTCGTTTTTGGAAGCATCAAATTTTCCTTCAAGCACCAAATCGAGATCTTGTTCAAGATTGGTTGAAATAGAGAATCTGGCTTTAGCCTCGCTCGCTGCAGGCGGGCTCCTTGCCTCTTTAGCGCTCTCCTTGACTTCGCCCTTGAGCTTGGCAAGGAATTCGGAGTTGATTTCCCCAAGCACCTCTACAGGAGCAAAGGCATTCATATCACCGTAGCCGTCGCAGATGATCTCGACCCAGATCTCCTCGGGTGTAAGTCCCGACCCTTCGTATGCCTCGGCGTATCGATCAGCTATAAACTTCACGTTTTCCGCGCCGTAAATATCCTCAATACGCTCCTTGACCTCGTTAGGATCTATCTCCCCGCGGTCGATCATATCGTGGCATATCTCGTGTCTCATCAGCTGATCAGATGTGTAATCGGGATGATCCGCACGAATAAACACCTCATCGCCCTGTATGTATCCTCTGACAGATGCGATTTTATCACCAATCAAAACACTAAGATTTCCTCCGGCGAAGAAAGTAACCTTGAGCCCTCGGCTCTCGGCGTCCTTTTTCGCTTTTTTCATTGATGCGGTCTCACTGCCGGGAGCGATAAGCTTTACTTTCTTGGCATCAACTCCGCCCTTGATTCCGAGAGTCTTTGCACTTACTTCTTTTCCATAAGTGAGCGAAGCTGCTTGGCGGTCACGGGGTCTGCGCTCTGCTTTTTGTGTTTGATTCTCTCCTGTGTAGCCTTCCACGTCGGATACTTGTCCGCGGGAATTCTCACCGTCATTCCGTTCGCCGCCGTCGCGTAAACGTACGCCTTCTTGTTGTTGCCCATTCTGAGCCTCCTTGTTTGCTATATTTGTTGTACTATTCGTGGACTTCGTAGACTGCACCACCATCTCCCCGGCACGGTAGGCCTGGGCGATCGCGCTATCAGAGAGGACGGAGGTGATATTGCCGGAGATCTCCGAGATCTCGGTGCCCTTCTTGCCGGCAACGTAGGCCTTGTTATAAGCCTCAGCGTACACCTCGGGCGCGACAACACCCCTCTCGCCCGCGTTCTTTACGTCGTTGGCATAACTGACCATAAGACTGCGCTCGGCGATCTCATCCATATTAAAATGAGCCGCATACGTGGCAAGCACATTGGCGCTCGACAGCCTCGCCGAATTCTTCTGAAGCGGCGTTATCGCCTGGCGAAGATCTCTCACCGTAACCTCGCCCGCCTTGTACTTGGTGCCGGTGAGCTCCGAAAGTACCTTAAGCGCCTTCTTGCTGTTCGCAACCTTGCGCAGCTCCGCGTTGCTCACGTGCTCACCATAGGCGATTTTTGTCAACGTGTCCGCCATTTGTGAGCGCGTCTTCTTGTCGGAGATCTCTGCGGAGATCTTCTTTTCTATAGCTGCCGAGGTTTGCTTCCGCGCACTGGCATCTACGGTGGCGAACTGTTTGTGAGTTGATTCATCAACTGTTATACCCGACAGAACATCCTCGTAAATTTTTATTTTTTCTCTTCGGGTAAGACTTTGACCATTTTTTGTCGCCTCGGCCAAGCGTGATTGGTATGCATCGTCAACAAATGCCTGCCCATCCGAAGTCAAACCCGTAACAAAATCTCTTTTCTGGCCTATAGACTCGACCAGGCTTCCCTTTCTTGTGCCCGGAACAAGTCCACTCTGCGCAACACCACTTGTTATCGCTCCTACAATAAACTGCTCCAAAAGATTTTCGTCTTGTAAGATTTTGTCAAAATCTTCTTCGGGAGTTAATATTCCTTTTTTTGCATGTGCAGTAAGATAGCCTGCGATAACTTCTTCCGCGCCCTCTGCACCTGCTTTTACGGAATATTCTAAAATGTTTTTTAGTCCTGTCTGGAATGCTTTGTTGGAAATGTTTTTCGTAATTACATCCCCCAATTTCTTCGCAAGAACATCGTCAATGGACGAAATACCCTTACTAAAGCCGATAGCATTAACAGCTTTGCCCAAGCCGCCAAATATAAGCTCAGAGCCTGCATCTATCGCTCCCTTAACTGCACCGTATGCCACAGCTGCGCCATCTGTAGCGTTGTTTTGGTAAGCTTCACTCATGCCCCCGCCCATGGAGGAAGCGCCCATAAGTCCGGTAGTGAGCGCCGTCACGCCCGCACTGCCAAGGCCTGCAGCGCCGGCCAAACCACCGGTTAACATAATTGCTCCAACTTGTCCCAGACCCTGAGCGACTGCGTCCGATGATTCGCCGAACACGGAATATTGATCCAGCCATTCATTGGGAACAGCGAAGGCCTTATCGGTATAACTGTCGGCTGTAATTCTCTTCAGATTGGACGCAAATTCATCCGCACCCGCAAGATCAGCAATCCCTGCTACGCCATATGATGCCAAGTCTGTCACGCCTTCTACCAAGCCGGTCACACCTTGTGCTGCATTCACTATTATGTCGCCAAGCGAGGCCCCAACTGTTCCAAGCACATCTCCGGCTTGGTATCCATCATCAAACAGGTCACCGCCCTTAAAAAATCCCGCAGATTCCTCTTGTTCCTTCTTCGCGGCCGCAAGAGCCGCCTGGTATTGAGTCCAATAATCATTGATAGCAGATGCACCCGACATAATGCCGTCATACTTACTAAGATTTCCATTAAGAGTATTTACTACATTGTTATAGTAATCATTCCCTAAATAGTCCTTATACTCGTCTACCCATTTTTTAATTTCTGCCGCATCTTTTTCAAGCTTGCCCTTGGTCTCCGAGAGCGCAGATACCCACCCAGATGGATTTGACTCCATTTCCCAGTGGATATTATCCGCATTCTCAAATCTTCCTGCACGGCTTATATACGATTCATAAAATGACTTGTTTTTATCTGTCCAATTTGAGATAGCATGCTCCAAATACGCGACAACCTTTGGGAGATTGATTCGCTTGTTATAGTCAGCAAAATCAAATCCGATGAAATTTGTCCCCGCAATAGTGTTGCCACGTAGCCTTTCCGTAGCAATATATTCGTCAAAATCAAAATTGCTATAGTCATTTTTTCTCGTTGACATAAGTATCCTCCTTAATCCCTTACATGCGCATCTCCACCCAGGAGGCGTCCCATGCCTCCACTGCCACCGGAAAGGTAGCTATTATTGACTTTAAATACTCCCTTAGCCTCGTCCAAGGAATCTGGGACAGCCTCGGGGAAATATACCTGCAAAATATTATTGGCATGATCCCTCGGTAATCCGGACTGCATCATTAACCTTAAATAAGTTTGGAGTGATTCTTTTCCCTGGTCTGCCCATGTTTTAGCCTCGGAATAAACCTTGATGGCAAATTCGGGATCCAAAGTAGGTGCTGCAGTTGCTTGATTATAATACGCATCCATTTCCGCTTTAGTCATTCCGGTAATAGCTTTCCATCCGGCATTGTTATCCCTTACACCGTACCTTCTGGCAATTGTTTCGAGGTCCTCGCCGTTTGCGATTCTCGCAGCAATATCCCCAAGGTTGTCCGCATGCCTCTTTTCGGCATGTGCTGATTGCGCTTCATCATATACCTCGCGCCAAAAGTCCACGCCATATGTAGAACCCTCGAAGAAATCCGCGGGCGTGCCTTCACCGTCGGTATCAGCCGCACCTATCATGCCGTCACCATCCCAGTCGTGATTATCCCAGTCAAAGTCCTCGGAGCCCAGCAAAGTCTTCAACTCGGTGTCCTTGACCGATTTGGCATCTTTATCCAGCTGATACTGCCACTCGGTATTGTATCGGTCATCACTGACATTATCGCGATACTCCCCATACACACGATCATAGTCACCCTGCGCGAGCGTTACCTTATCACGGGCTCTGGAATATTCATCGTTATACATAGAGCGCGCCACATCTTCAAGCTGTGACATATAGTTGTTATAAGTCTGCTGAGCGGCGGTTGTAGCATAAGAGGACGCCATTCCGCCTGTGCGCGCCGCCACCTGGCCGAGCGTGTCCTTCATGGCCTGCTGCCCCTGCTGCTCGTAACTCTTTTTTAAGCTGCCGTACATTGAACCCTGTTTGAAGCTATCATAGTTCATAGCATCAAGCGCCTCCGTCGCACCGTCCAGCTTCACCTTCGCGGATTCTACGTCGTCGTCATATATTTTTTTATTAGTGCCTGCCATATTAAATATCTCCTGTCTTGTTATTTTTCAGCGAGGCAAGCTCTTTGGCCTGCGCCTCGCATTTTTTTGTAAGCTCTGCGATCTTCTGATCCTGCGTCCTCGCGTCGAATTCGATTCTCTCGCACATGTAGATGATGTAATCCTCAACGCTCACAGGTCCGCGCTTGCTGTATTTCTTCGGTAATACCGCCATATCACACCTCCGAGCCCACGTGATACTCGCGGAGGATATCGTGAAGCACGAACTCTCCCTTACCGCGGAGGCGTATCTCAAACTTGTCGCAACGCGCTATCGGCAAGCGGATCGGGATTATTCCCTTGTTCGCGCCGACTATCTTGCCCGCCTCACACCACGGTCCGTCATCGCCACGGACCTCGATTATCATATAAGATCCACGCGGTAGCTCTGCACGCATGAGAAGTCTGGAATAGGTCTTTTTCCCCTCGATCGTCTCGTAGAATGGCACGAACTGCACCATCCATTCAAGATCTGACGCATCATCCAAGGCGTTCATCTTATAAACCCTTCCGTTGTCATCCGCAGCATACAAACCGGTTGGTGTTCTCACGAAGTCTGTGATGCGGTCACCCGTAATTTCCTCGAGTGTCCACAAATTAAGACGAGTATTGTAGCAAAAAAGACGCACCATATCGTCATCGTTGCCCAGCGCGATATAATAACTTACCCCATCCGTGCCGGCAACGGCATCGAAATACAGCGGCATCATATCCCCAAAGTTTCCTGAAATCAGTGTAGGAATGCCTCCCGTGTAGGCAAATATTCCATTCTTGCCCTTATAATAAAGCACCTCGTTTATAACAACGAGAGACCTTTCGCTGCCGGTATCAAGACCGTCAACATTGTATGAATAGAGGGCGAAATCTCCGGGCGTGTATCCCGTCAACTTGTAAATCTTATCCTCTTTGAGGAAAAGCACCGAGTCACCGTAATTACAGCACCCGGTAAAATTACCCTCACCACCTACCGCAACCGCGAAGCTGTCGGTTGATACACCCTCGTATGCGTACATATTCGTGGGATCTCCGAGAGCCGAAACGTATATGGTCTTCTCCGCGTTGTTGACACCGTAAAGTCGGTTGTCACGCTCGCAGATAAATTCAAGATCGGGCACCCTGCGTTCAATTGTCACAGTAGCATTAGCATCATATGTGTGCTCCGTAAATGTGTCCGCCGAAGTATATAAAACGTCGTTCTGTTTGTCGGCAATAATAAACGAAATATCAT
Organism: Eubacteriales bacterium; assembly: GCA_045602385.1. Lineage (GTDB taxonomy): Bacteria > Bacillota > Clostridia > Oscillospirales > CAG-272 > SVTX01. The sequence continues at coordinate 7,180 of JAZSBL010000027.1, forward strand.
TGCTGACGGCTGTCTTTTGGCCATATTCGTTTTCACTGTCAAATGTTGAGCCTTTAATTACTACGGCGTCACCTTTTTTGAAGTTAGCGAAACAATTCGTATATTTTATTATTGAGAGTTTTTTCTCTATCGGACATTCAAAATCCTCCACTTGACTGTTTCTCGTGGTAATGTGGAATTGATCATCCTCCACCGTAACATTGGACACGGTATACTTTTTCTCGGCGTTTCCAAAATAAATAACATCCTCTGACGATACCTGTCGTATATCCTCTGCCTGCCACCCCAAATAGTTGATAGTGAACGCTCCGCTAAGGATCTCATTTTCACTATTATGATATGTATTGGAAAGACCTATCGCAGTGCCCGTATTTATACGCACCTCTCCTCTGACAACTACGTTGTTGTTTTCATCTGTTATGCTTATTTGTTTGCTTGTTTGGACATTGTAAAAGGGTCGGGATGTCCTTATGTAATACAACGGGCAACGGAGATTCTCCGCATGATCATCAGAGCCCTCACTGGCAGGCGTACCGGTCACTATATATCTATCACCATCTTGTGATACTTTGCCATCTTCAACTATATAAGAACCACCATCGAAAGGGCAACAGTAGAATGTACCGGAGAGTTTAGGTGCACCTTCCTCGGTTTCAATCGTAATTATGTTATTCTCACATGTAACCGTCACCATCCCATAATATTTAGCAGGAGCAATATATCCGCCTTTGCCAAACATATAAGTGCCTTCTGGTAGGATTATAGGCTTGGGGACGATATTTCCACTAAATATGTTGTCTTCCAGCGTACCGCCATATCCTTGGATTGCCTTAAAAGAGGGGGTAAATACTATAGAATTATCTGTAAAAATGGCTTTTTGCCCCCCCGAAGTCGCTATAGCTCCAAGAGCACCTGCCACCCAATCGCCATCCACCTTTTCTATATAAATCTTATCAGGATACACCACAAGCTTGGCATTTATAACTGCAAGCCATCTCTTATGATCGCCTGGGAGCAGGGAAATGCCTAAATCCCCTACAAAAATTTCGGCATCTCCGTAGCCGGCATCCCTCACCGTCACAATTTCACCCTGAAACACTGTCATCGCAAGAATCTCATCCCCTTCAGATACCAGCTCCCTCGTCTTCCTCGTCGTCAACCTCGGATACTTCCGCGCGGATATACCGTAGCTGTCGGCTATGTCGCCGGGCTTGAAATTTGAGGAAATATTATAATTTCCTATCGGTATCATCACGCTCTTATTCTTCTCCATGCTGTAAGGTATTTTAGGCAGCATATTCAACCCCTCCCCTCATATCGACCAATTGCCGTGATTTCTGGCGCCGTAGCTGCGAAGGTACCACGCGCGGGCGTCAGCCATCGCATCTTGGAATATCGCCTGATCGTTGGCGTATAGCGCGCTCTCGCCGTTATAATAGTCTATCTTGGCGGCAAGATATTTGACGTAAACGTCCTCGTGCGCCTCGGGCATTGAAAGCTCTATGTCTTCGGGAAAATTCTTTGTGGGCGGCTTCTTGCCCATCATCTCGCAGACCGTGCATTCAAGCTCATACGCCCACGTGTACTTCTGCTCCTCCGGGATCGTGTTCAATCTCAGGTCGTCCGCCCTGGCTATCGCTGTATTTATTCTCATAGGCCTCTGCCTCCCTTTCTGTTCCGTACGGAAGCTCTCCGTACTTGTCGTTAAATTCAAGATATATCTTCTTGTCAAGATATTCGTTGTATAAATGGAAATACTGTATCTTGTCCTGCAGGTGCTTGACCTCTACCGTGTTGAACGCGGCGGCGCCGCTTGAATATCCTCGGTAGTAGCGCATGAATACGCCCACGAGCTTCATTGCTGCTGCGAAAAGTAAGGTCCAGCTGAAGCCCTTAGCTATAAATGTCGGCGCCACTGTAATGAGCGTCATAAATATCGTCGCTATGATGTGGCCCGCGCCGGTGGTCTGCTTCTCAAGATGCTCCTCTCCGGAGATGCCAACGCCACCGCGTGAGCGTCGGGGCTTACCGTCGGTCAGAAGTATCTCGGGAGTAAGCTCAATGTGCTGTATCGCGCGTAGATAAAATATATTTTTTGCCGTGTCGCTCACCTTCGCGTAGCGATATGCCGCAAGCCCGGAGCGGATAGGATTCTTTGCCGAGATCCTCAGCTTGTCCTCTCCCTTGTGCGTGAACATGTCCGCAAGCTCCTCAAGGCTCATCTTGGAGTATACCTCGCAGTATTCCTTGTAATCTATTTTCAGTTTTTTGCACCTGCGCCGCATGTAGGATTCATACTCTACGTCGATCTGCCAAAGGCAGAATATATCCATAAGAGCGATTCCGCGCTTATAGATCTCCTCGCGCATATCAAGATAGAGCTTGTGCAGGCCCTTGTACTCCTCGTAGGTCTTGCCGCATCTCGCGCCGCTTTTTGACGCCATGTATTCAACCAGCAGAAAGACCGTCAATGTCAATACAAAGTCCATCACCGTATACGTCGAGAAGAAATTGACGCCCACGTCGCCGAATACCGAGGTCACAAGCAACGTTGTCGCAAGCACGACCGCGCAAGTGGCCATATTTTCGCCTATAAAGCGCATTGTGCTCTTCATGCGCGAGTTGTACTCGCTATCTCGTTCCGCGCGTTTCTCGGCCTTTGTGGGCTCTCTGTAGGCGTCGCTTGGTTTCAAATCGTCAAACATATTGTCCTCCGTAAATTCAAATTATCGGGCTACCCGAATATATATCAGATAGCCCGTCCGCAGTCGTTATTCCTGCCTGCGGTTGTATTCGTCGCGCATAACGTCTGCCTGCGTCTTACAAAGATCAGAGATCCCTGACAACACTGCGGCAACGCTGCAGCCTATCGCAAGCGCGAGCGATATAACCAGCGCGTCTTCCACGATCGCGCGGATGGCGGAGATAAAGCCGGTCATTATCCACGTGCCGATCACCGCTACCGTAGCCCAGGGGAGCTTGTCCTTGAATCTGGACATAAGCCCCTTGGCCATAAGCAACACACCCACCGATATTACGAATATCGCGTAAACGGTCAGGCTCCACTTGCCACCCTCGTTCTCGGACACCGTATAAACGAGCCCGGTCTTGACTACCGCTATTGCAGCCGGTACGATTGCAACGATGATCGATAAGAAGAACAGTATGTACTGCGCCCACCTGAGCGACTTGTACCTCTTTTCAAGCTTTGTAAGCTCCCTTTTCGGAGCCTTGCTCTTCTCCATGGCAGACTCCTCACTGCTCGGCAGGAGTGGTCTGCTCCGCCTTTGCCTCGTCGGAGATACCCGCCTTTTCTTTGATCTTCGCTACCGCGTCATCGTACCACACCTTGCGCGTGGATTCTGATACACGCGGAAGCTGACGACCCATGGCGATGTTGAGAAGCTGTACCGTCTGGAGAGCCTGCTCACGGTTTACGTTGAGCGAGGTCTCGGAGTTTGCCTTGAGAAGATCCACCGCAGAGAGCATAAGAGCTGCCATTTCGCAAATCTTCTCCTCTGTCTCCCGAGCTTCCTCTACGATCTTAAGCATGTCCTCTGCCATCTTGTAAATCTCGTCCATCTGAAGCTTGATGCCCTCATGCTCGTGTCCAATCTCGTCGAGCTTGGCAGTAGCCGCATTCATCTTGGCGCGCATCTCAGCTTCGTTCTTCTTAATATCGATGATGTTAGCCTTTGTAGCCGCCTGCGCCGACGTGTTCTTAATCTGTCCGCGAATCAGGAATATTGCAAGGGCTATAAGCATCAGTACGACAAGCACGACTATCGTCCACGTTTCGGGATTCTTCAGAATGCTTGCTTTTATATCCATCCAAATATCGTTTTCACCAAGATGCTCGTCTCCGAGGGCCACCATCTTATCAAGAAGCTGCTCGGCCTCCTCAAGCGTAATTCCCATTGCGCCGGCAATACCGACGATCGCATCAAGTCTGCTGTCCGCGTTGCCGATTATGGCAGCGATGTCCTTTGTTTCGGTTTCGGTTGACATATCGGTTGCCGTTTCGGATTCAACTTCCGTTTCATCCGCAGCCTCGGTAGCGGCATCTACTGTTTCTACCGCCGTGGCGGCCTCGCCTGCACTCTCTGTTGCCGCAAGGCTCTCCTCAGGGGCAATCGTGCCCTCTTCAATATTAGTCGCAGCCGTGGGCAAAATAAACGCCATACACATAGCCGCGATCATCAAAATGCAAAATGTTTTTTTCATTTTTTGTTTCCTCCGTTTTTTTATATTTGCGCCGCGCGCTCAAGCTCGGCCATCTTGGCCTGATATGCGCTCTCGGTAATCTCGTACCAATTCTCGGGCTTATCGTCTGCTGTAAGATATATAATCTTTCCGTATACATCGCCGTCGGTGAGAACCATATCGTCGGAAGAGGTTAATTTTATTCTGCTCATAGTGTACTCCTTATACAAGTGCTATTTTCCAATTAGGCTTGGTGTTAATGAGGTCTTCCCACTCTGCTGTTGTGAAAGCCGCATCTACCGCTGTCTTGGAAAGAGTGAGGGTCTTGCCGGAAACTGTTGCTGAAAGGCAGTTAAAAATGTTCTCGATACTGCTTTTAGAAAGCATAAATGCTTCTGCAAAACTTATATTTGTCGCGGCGATTGTACCCTCAAACCTAATTTTTATCAGGTTATTTATCGTCGAAAAGGCTGTCTGCAAAGGAGTGGTTTCCGATATTAAAACCTTCTCTATATGCCGTATACCCGGTACCCAGCCGAACATATTATGTGTTATCGTTGCTTTACTAAGGTCAATAGGAGGAAATCTCCTATCTTCATTAGATATGCTAAAATGGGCAAAGGTGTTATAAAAGTCCTTGCACTCCGAAAAGTCTACTGCCGCAATTGCCTCATAGGGTAAATAACCATACTCATACATCTGTCTAGCGTTAAGAGGTTTCATAGGATATTTAGGTTTATAGTTTTTCCCATACACCCACATTCTTCCGCTGCTAACGGTATCGGCAAAAGCCCTCTCATAATATTGTCTTGTGCCATTCTTTTGGAAGGTATCCCAGAATAAATCATACTCAGACTTTTTGCCTTCTTCTACGCCGTCTGCATTACCCTCATCATAGCCTTTTTGATAGCCCTCTGCTTTGCCTGCATCGTATACCCTCTGCTCGTTCTCGGCTATCTGCGTAAGTTTTTTGGCTATTGCCGACTGATATGTGGCATGTTCGATAAGAAAATTGTAGAATTCTTCAGAAACCTCTTGCTCGGTTGTTCCGAAATCCATCTCTCTGTATGCCTCATCCACATTGATTGTATAGGGGATGGCAAAACCACCAAGCCCGGCGAGAACATCGTCATAGTATAGATCAGACTCATATCTCGTAAGATTTTCATCTTCATAGTAGTATCCTTTATTGCTGATAATATTTATTGTGTGGAAGGTTTTCCCATTTGATATAAAACCGCCCTCAATCTCTTGGGTGACGGAAACACCAGTGGTGTCAAAAGACGATTGCCACACCCATATACCTTTAACATTAGGCATTATACATCACCGCCTATCAGTGAATTTTGTATAGCAATAATACTATCAATAGCCGTGTCCACTTCCTCTGTGACATCTGCTTTGCCCTTCTCATACCCTGCGGCGTAAACCTCGTCAAAATCTTGCTTTAACTGTAATGTTTTTTCTGATAATCCCATTTTCGTCTTTTCAAAGGTTGCGTTGTTGTCATAGAACCATTGGATTAGAGAAGTATTATTTGTATCAGAACCATCTACAATTTCAATTTCCAATGCCGTGCTACTCCGATATTCATAAAAGGCATAATCACCAAAAGTAATACAGTGCGCTTGTTCAGAAATACCATAACCAATCTCACCATTAAACCTGTAACCAATACACAAACACCTATCCGAAAGGTCGGAGAAATCACTTTTATTGACAATAACGCCAACATCAAAAATTCCATAACCCGCCGTAGCACTCCAACCGCTCGGAACAGTAACTGTATAGCCTTTAAGGTCTGTTATAGTTGGCATTACTCATCACCGCCTTTTAACGCTTCTGCGTATGCGTGGAGTTCGTCAAGAGCCGTTCCTATGTCCCCAACAAGATTCTGGAGTTGTTCCATCTTTTTCTCTCGATTGGTTTCCGCAGCTGCTCGCTCCGATTCGGCAGTGTTTCGCGCAGTCTCGGCGGCCACTCGCTGTGTCTCCGCATCATCTATGTCGTCACAGAATTTGCCCATCAAATTAAGCTCCGCCAAAACCTGCGCCGCCAAATTTGGAGTAACAGATGTGTCATCATCCACTGCAGAATTGCTTTCCGCCACGCGGAAATATGTTGTCACGGTGTTAGTTAGTCCAGATTCTTCTACGCTGTATGAAATCTCCCCGGATTCATTTGTCTGCATCACAGCATTTATATATCCGCTGAGCGTCAGCGTCGCTTGTCCCGCGAGTCGCTTTGCTTCTGCAGGGATTTTGACGAGATATGCAAGGCTACCGTCTTCCGTGACGGCTCGCATACTCGGCAACAGACTTACGACAGCACTGCGCTCTCGAAGCGCATCTCTGAACGTCGCCATGATCGCGAGGCCGTCCCACATTTCGTTGAATTTAAGCCTAAGTATAACGTCGCCGTACGACCCCGCCGCGCCTATAACTACGCCCGACCCGAGCACGTACTCGTCATTTACTTGGCATTCAATTATTTTGCTCATATTTCCTCCTATAAAAATTCGGCGACCCCCTCAAGTGAGGAGTGTCGCCGCACTCGTTTAAATATTTCTTGAGCTTCTCGCAAAAGCTTCCTGCTGGGCGCGTCTGCGCTCATTTGTTTTGGCCGCCTCTCTCGAATCAAACATGATTGCGTTATAAACGTAGCGGGGGATCATATGCTCCTCACCGCGCTTGAGCTGCCAGCGTTTTCCGTTGATACCAACTACAAGATCGTCCTTGTATTCGTGTCCGTCATAGAACGGAGTGTAAGGCACAAGCTCTTTAGGATCAAGCTCTTTTGTTTCTTTAACAGTTTTTGTTTCTTTAACAGTTTTTGTTTCTGCCATTTTATATTTCTCCTTATATTTTGGGATCAGGCGGGCCCGAAGGCCCGCTTGATCTTATAAATTACTGCTCGGGAGTAGCTGCAGACATGATTCTTACAAGGTAGTCATCGACAAGAACCTTGGAAACCTTTGTTGCCTTCCAACCAACAGTCGCTCTCTGGTTGAGCGGGTCAGCGGTTCCTGCAGAGCCAAGCTGCTTAACGATATGCTCAAGACCGCCGCCGGTGATCTCTGTGGTGCCGTAAGCATCTGCGCCGAATACGAATGTTTCGTAAACGTCGGAGTCGTTTGCTCCGAGCTTCTCGTGCACCTTACCCTCGCTGGTCTCAACGAATCTTACACCGTAGAGCTTGCCGATCTCGCCCTCGTAGAGGTTCTCGGTGTCCTTGTACTCGTGGGGAGCCTTCCATTCGGGATCGCTCTGAAGGTCGTATGCAACGTCGGTGTGGATAATTCCCATGTAAGAGCCGTTGATCTTGGGCGCATTAGCTCTCTTAAGAGTACGCACCGCGAGTCTGATGTCATTAACAGTAAGATAATGCTTGTTGTTCGCGTTGCTGAGCTGCTCAGGTTCGGTTACACCGCCTGCAAGGCGACGAATACCGCCAAGTGCCATTGCATCTCTTGTGATACCGTCAAGAACCTTAGCCGCCTGGGAAGCAAGAAGTCTTGTTGCCTGCACGAGATTGTTGTCGATTGCTGTAAGGATAAGCATGTCGGAGATCTCAACGAAGCCGCCATACTGACCTACGGTAGCTTCTACGATGCCCATGGAGAGCTTCTGTCCTGCGGGTGTCTTGCCCTCTTCAAGAGCTCTTGAATCAGCATCTCCGGGAAGAGCGTCGAACTTTCTGAACTGAATGGTCTTACCACCATTCTTGGGAATAGGCTGCTTCTGCGCGAACTGGTCGTGCACAAGCTCGGGCTCGGCAAGATCGATGAGATAATCCGAGTAGTATGTCTTCATCTCCTCGGAAAGTGTGTCGGTGCCGGTAGTATTTGTTACGTGGCCCTCTGCGTCAAAAAGCGCAAGGTTGATTGCATAAAGAATATAATCTTTCATTTTTGGTGATTCCTTTCGTGTAAAAGTTAATTAAAATCTTATAACCTCTCCACGTGCTGCGCGGCGAGCTATCTCAGCCCTCTCCGCTTTTGTCAAGCTGTGGGGGTCATCTCTCACCGTGAAAGAGCTCTGCGACTGCGTTCCGTTCTCCTGGGGACGCGAGCCTCTCGCTCTGATATTATCGACTACGTTCTTTTCGGTTTCAGCCTTCGCGGTGCTTACCGCATTGGAAACTATTTCAGAGTGATGCTTTGCCTGGTATGCGACCTCCATAGGTACACCGGCGCGAAGCATTCCAACAAACGACTTGTCCTGAAGATCGGCGGCAATATCGAAATTCGGATATTTCGCCTTCAACGCTTCGCCCTCCTGCGCCCACTTTGCGGTCTGCGCCTGTACAAACTGGCGCTCCTGTTGGGCTCTCTGCGCTTCCTTCTGTGCTGCAACCCTCTCCGCCTCAGCTGCTCTGAAATTCTTGGTCTCGATCTGAAGCTTCATGTAGTCGCGGTATTTTGAAACGTCGTCAAAGCCCGCCTCTGCGGCCATATCCGCCCAAAGGCTGTTGTCCTTGTCAAGGGCCTCCTGTATCTTGGCGGGATCTCCGTCCTCGATACCGTATCTCTGCGCCAAAATGTCGAGAACGGCCTTTTGCTTGCCGTTAACCTCGCGCAGATCACGCGTCTCCTTGAATCTCTGCTTGACGATGTTCTGTGTGTCCTCCTGATAAAGATCCTTGAACTTCCCCTCCACAAGCTCACGGTATTCCTTGCGGCGAGCCTCGGGATCCATAGCCTTATCAGAAGCCTCTGCACTCTTCTCCGCGGTGCTTGCGTCCTCCCCGGCGGCGGGAGAAACAGCGTTCTGTGCGGCAGGAGCTTCCTGTGCACTTGGTTGCTTACCGAACTTTACGTTGTCGAACGCGCCCGATCTTGAACGGCGTGCAGACACCGGCGACGTGCCTGACGGAGATCCGTTCCCTGCACCTGCTGTCGTAGCCTGTGCATTTCCGCCCGTATTTCCACCGCCCGATGCGCCTGTTCCCACGCCGGCGCCGGAGCCCGCAGCCCCCGCCGCGCCACCGTTGAACAGATCAAGGCGAATGTTAATCAGTTTTATCATAAAAACCCTCCAAAAAAAGTGAAAACTACGAGATAAAAGCCCACGCTTTCGGCTCTGTTTTCTGTCTCTAATATAATTTTAACATGCCCGCGCTTCAAATTTCTACCCCCGAGTCCCTCAAATCAAAATTTTTTTAATTGAATTATCCCTTATTCCATAAGGCTTTTTAAAAATAGCCTAAAAAATAATGCGCACCCTTGTTTTCGGGCACGCATTATATGTGCTTATTTTTTGATTTTTACAGCGACGTACTCGCCGTAACTTCCCTCAAGCTGGAGGAAGGCGATCCTGCCGAATTCGTACATGATCCGCGCCGTCTCTCCCCCCGACCATTCGACCGAGAAGAAGCCGTCGGCAGTGTTCCAGTCCTCAACGTCAACACCCTCAGCATTAGAGAGATACCCTAAGAGCGAGTACATCAATACCGACACCGCGGCGCAAGCCTGAACACTTCCCTCTGCGTGCCCCACAGCCTCAATGGCGTATCGGTCTGCCGCCTTGTCTAACGTAACGCTCGTCATCTCGGAGCTCCTCCCGGCACAGGCGCGCCGCCCTGCATCATAGCCTGCATCTGCATCAACTGCTGCTGGAGCTGCTGAACCTGAGAAAGAAGCGTCTGTCCCTGCTCTACGCGCTCGCGCACCTCCTCAATGCCCTCGAAGTCCATAAGCGAGAGCGCACACAATGCCGCATCCGCCATTTGAGGGTTGAACGCGCCCATTCTGAAGAGCTCAAGAGCAAGCTGATTCTGCGCCTCACGGGAGAAGGGATTGCGCTTCTGCGCATTTATTTCGAGATCGAATACCGGATGACGGAGCATAGGCGTACCGTCGGCGCCGATACCCGTCTGCTGATCCTTTATCATCTTGTTGCTAAGCTGGACGAAGTGCGCGTTCTCTCTTGGGGGCATCATACCGCCCTGCGACATACCTCCGCCCATAGCATCGGGCATTCCCTGCGGCATACCCGCAGGCATCTGTCCGGGCGTCTGTTCAGGTGCTCCAACGATGCGGAAGGATCTCGGCTCGTCGTAGAACTGACGTATCAGCTCTATGCAAAGCGTGTTGATCTTTACGTATGCGCGGTACGCCGCATCAATGGAATCGCGTGAAGTCTTGTTGCCGGTCTCCTGAAGCGCAACGATAGCCGATGCGGCAGTTACACCGCCACCCGTGCCGCCCGAGTTTACGTCGCGGTTGCCGGCAATGTCCTTCATCTCGTCGATCTTCATCTGCGCTATGTTCGGATATATGCCCGACAGCTCGCGCGGCTTCATCTCGTAAAGCTTGTCAGAGAGATTTCCGATCGAGCCCTCAACCTCAACGATAGGCTGATTATTGTCGAGCAGCTGCTTGAGGTCCACGGTCACGCTCTTGGAGGCAAAGAAACGCCTCTTGGAGTTGAGTATAGCGGTCTCAAGCACGTTGCCCATCAGCTTGTCGATATACATCTGAGGATCCTTGCATATCGCCACAAATCCAAAGCCCACGGGCGAATCTTTTTCGGGGAACATGCGGTCAAATACCACGGGATATTGACCGTGGTCGTAAAGTCCGAGCAGACGAAGCTCGGGATCGTTCTCGGTCGCGTAAAGAAGCGCGTCGCCGCAGAACTTAACGTAATGAAGAATGGTGCGTCCGCCTATACGCTTCTTGTAATACCAGTCCACGACAAGCACCTTGTCGGATGTGTCAATGCTCTCATCGTGAATGTACTCCGATACCGTGATCGACTTGCCAAATTTCTTTTTGTCGGCGTCGGGATATGCAAGCGCAAGATCCTCGGGATCTGCAAGCTCGACTATAAAGAGGTTCTTGGAGTCCTGTATCTTGGTCTTGCCCGGCTCCCAGAAGATCTTGAGAAGATCTATCGCCTTGATATCGATATCGCCAAGTCCGTTCTCCTTCTCGTTGTTCCAAAATACACCGTAAACGGCAGTGCCGTGCTTGAGCTTCTCCCACCAGTTGTCAGAGTAGACGTCGCGGAACTCGTTTCTCGCAAGGATGACCGGCAGCACGTCAGAAAGCATCTTCGCGCTCTGCACGTCGCCCGCCTCACGTGGCAGCACCACGGGATCAGGATAATTGTCCATCGCATCCGCGTGCTTGTTCATTATCGTATTGAATAACCAGCCCGACGTCGGCTCGGTCTTTGCCTGCTTATTTCCCCTCTTGTCGATATATTCCCAGTGGCGAAGCTTATACCAACGCTCGTTCTCAATGATCGTAGCGTCATAGTTCGCCTTGCCTTCCTTGTACTTGCGGAGCACCTCTGCCGCCTCGCGTATCTGCTTAAGCCCTATAATTTCCTCGGCCCGGCGCCCTGCTTTCATATCCTGCGCCACGCCCGCCATCTGTGCGAGATCTCCTCCCTGCTCCGCACCGGGCACAGTCCCCTCCGCACCCTTCTTCTTCAAAAAATCCAATAAATTCGCCATGATATATATCTCCTCCAAATATTAGCGATAAAATGCGTATTCGTCATACGTTACGTCGTCCGTAGACAACGGGTCATATACCACCAGCTTCGGCGGTATGTTTTTGCGAGGCGCGATAACGTAGTTCATACACATGTACCGCAGCTCGTCGTATATGTGGTCTTCACCGGCTGTGTTTATGTCCTCCACGTTTCTCTCGTCGTATACGAGGTTGGGGATAGTTCTTATAAAGTTGCGGCAGGTGTTGAATATGTAGAGCATCGGTCTGCCGTCCTCGTCAAAGGCAAGACGGTTGTGTATCTGCATCTTTCCGTCTATGCGCGCATGCTCTCCCTTCTCGAAGTAAACGCCCTCACGAGCAAACATCTGCGCCACGCTCTCACCCGTCTGTGTTCCAAAGATCGCGGGATCTGCTACTCGGTAGATCCTCCGCCCTCGGAGGTTGGGATCGTCAGCCTCGATCTTTAATAGCTCGCGCGCCACAGCTGCAGGCTCCCACCTGACGCCTGTATTTGGCGTCTCCGTGCAGCCGTAGAACTCGCGTATACGGTAGATGCGTCTCTCGTAATCAACGGCATACCATGCGATAGAAAACGGTTTGGTGTAGCCCCAGTCCATACTCATGTGTATCGTCCACTCCTGCGGCACCTTGAACGGCGCTATGACGTGGGTGTTGATTCTGTCGTGATAATGGTCGGGATCGTTGCGCCATTCTATAAAGACTTGGCCTGAAAATGATCCCCAATCTCCGTAAAGCAACGCGTTTTTCTCTGCCTCCGGGAGAGCCGCCAGGCGCGTAATGTAGTCGGGGTCGTTCTGAAGAAGCTGCGGATTATCAAACACCGTGCTCGGCACGAATATGCGCGACTTCCGCCGCGTTTCCTCTCTGCCATTCGGGAATCTGATCTTTACGTCCTCCCACATCGTAGTCATCGCCGGCGCGGGAGTGATAAATCGCTCCTTGACCCAGCCGTGCCCGATTCCCCCGGGGTTAGCCGTAGCCCTCATATAACAACGCGTTCCGGGACCGTTGGGGCGATTTCGGGAAAAGAGATAGCTGTACTCGTCAAATGTAAAGTGCGTTAGCTCGTCAAACGCGATATAGTCGTATGCCTGACCCTGATAGCGTAGCCTGTCCTTAGTGTGCTGAAGACTTCCGAAGTAGATTTTAGCGCCCGACGGGAATGTCCAGCAGTGCCGCGAGGAATTATAAACAGCCTTCGGAAAAGCCCGCGTGTAGTAGTTCAAGGTCTTGTCAACAAGCTCGGAAAGCTGGGGGAACGTCTTTCTGATGATCAGCCCCTTGTAGTGCGGAATGTGCACCTGTCGCAGTGCCTCCGCCACGAGAGCGTCGCTCTTGCCTCCTCCGGCAGCTCCGCCGTACAAAGCTTCGTCCTCCCAGCGCCTCATAAACTCGATCTGCTTGGGGTTAGGCGTCCAAATGATATTCAAGTGTGGTTTTCCCCCTCTCTTATGTCTTCCGCGCTTGTAGTCAAAATTTGAGCGTCAGGGAGTACCATAACACCGTACTCCTCGCCCTCGTCCTCTTCGCCGATCCTACTCATAGCCGCGCGGGCACGCAAAGCCTCGATCCTCGCGCGCTGCTCCTCGGCATCAGCCTCATTCTTCAGGCCCTTGAGATCCCGCAGATTTTTAAGCGCCGCGGTAACGTCCTTTATATCGACCGCACGCAGTCTTCCGGGCGTTTTGAGATACTCGCAAACAGCGTCAAGAGCGAGATCCACCGCGCTGTCAAGCTTGGCGTTCCGGGAACTCACTGCCTCCACGACCTTCTGTTCCGTGCGTGTCTCTGCCGCGTTCCGCAGATCAGACCAGTGTTCTCGGGCGCCAACCTTGCGGAGGGTGCTCTGTGAGACTCCGTATTTCTCGGCGAGATCCTTGTACCTGACACCGCCCGCGATGTATTCTTTTTTTATTCGTTTCCAGATGTCAGACACAGCTCACCCTCCTTCCCTATAATTCCATTCTACCACGACACGAGAGAATATTTCTACCCCCGAGGGCTCTGAGCGCAAAAAAATTTAAGGCGCCCGTATAGAGCGCCCCTCTGATTTATTTCTTTTTGCTGTTCGATCTGTTATTGCTTTGTGTCCCCATGTCAACCCAGCGACAATTGTCTGGCGAGTAGCCTTTGTCATTGTCAATTCGGTCTATTGTGCATTTGCCTCTTGGTGCATTTTCGTCATATCCATTTGACATAGCCCAGTTGTAGAAGGCACCGAAATCATGTAGCCACTCGTCACATACCTTAATCCCTCGGCCACCGTATCGTCCATATCTATTAGATGCAGGATTATAGCATCTACTTTTAATACTCGCCCAAACGGCATACAGTCGTGTGCGGCGTTTCCCATGTACAAGCACCCTTTGAGCGGCCTTTTCTCTTTGGATGCATCCGCAGCTGGATGTATTCCCCCGCTTTAAGTCGTAAGATGAAACAACGGTTTGTTTTCCACAGATGCACTGGCACAACCAAGTGGCATTTTTCCCGCGACTTCCGTCTCTTTCGATAACGGTTAATCTTCCAAATCTCTGTCCTGTGAAATCTATAAATTTTCCCATAGTCTCCCTCCTCAAGCAGTCTCTTTAATTCTTCGTCTATCCCTGATTGCCTTTAGTTCCGCCGCGATTTCTATGCTGCGGTTTAGTACAACGCTATTCTCGCTGGAAAAGGCATCGAGTTCCGTCTTCGCCTCTCTGATCATGGTGTAGATCGCTCTAACGTGAGCTGACAATATGCCCGTTCTCGTTTCTGCATCATAAATAAGCGTCCGAATAGCGTCCTCGCTCTCAAGATATGTTTCCATAAAGTCCAATATCAGCGAGTAAGCCGAGTCTATCGCCACGTAAGCATCCATAGTTGCGTATTCGATTAAATCAATTTCCCTGTTTGTGTAGTTCATAATCCACCTCATTATAACAAAATCCAAGCCGTCGACTGCTCTGTGATTTTATTTTACACCGTTTTCTGTGTAATGTCAATATGGCAAATTACACAAACTTCTGTGTATAAGATTGTAAATTTTGTGCATTGATTTCTGTGTAATTTTGTGCTATAATATTAACACTATAATACAATAGAGAGGTGATTATAAATGCCTATAATATACAAGTTTGATGTTATACAAGCATTAAAGGACAAAGGCTATAACACTAACCGCCTAAGAAAAGAAAAACTGTTAGCCGAAGGAGTGATTCAATCACTCAGAGAAGGCAAAGCAATATCTTTCGTAAATTTAGACAAGCTCTGCCAGCTACTTAATTGCCAGCCCGGCGATATTTTGGAATACGTAGAGGATTAACAGCACCCGAGGGTGCTGTTTTTCTTATTCCTTTTTTGTCTTCTCGACGAGCCCGAACGTGATTCCCTGCTCGTCCGTCTCAATCACAAGCACGTCGTAGCCTTCAAGCACGGCCTTCACGTCTGCATGCAAGACCTTAAGCTCGCGCGCCTCACTCTTAAGGCACAAAGCACCTATGTAAGAGCAGTAAATGCTCTCGATCTGCTTCAATGCCTCGGCAGTCTGCGCCTCCTTGGCGTCTGCCTGAGCGCGTCTGCGCTTCAGCGTGTCAAGCAAACCGCGGTTCTGATGTTTAAGATGTTCATTTTCTTTAAGTGTTTTCTGGAGATTGCCCATTCATATCTCCCTCTCTTTCGTAAAATTTTTCAAGTGTTCGCGCAATAGAGCAGCTGCGCCAGTTGACCTCATTGCCGCAATAGGTCCGCGTGAGATCTATCGCGGCACGATCATCCGGAAGAATTATCTCTCGGCCCTCGCAGCGTACACCTCGCGGAATACGCCTCTCGAAGAACGGACAGTGATATATCCTCTGATACCTTCTCGGCATGGCACGGCCCTCGCTATACGGCTCGATGCACGACACAGTGCTTTTTAACGTAATTACGGCTGCAGCCCTCACTTTGGCAAAAGAGATCCACCGCCACCTCACGTGTCCTCGCCCGTATTACCGTAACAAAGCCTTTTGCGTCTACAATTCTGTAATTGAACATGGTCTATACCTCCCTGAATGTAACTTGTCCGGTGGCGTGATCCACCACTATCTCCTCGCGCTCCCAGGATCTTATATCTACCCCTATCGCAAGCAGTTGTTTGACCGTAGCTTCATCTTCCGCGTTGCACCCAGTAGGCTGCTCAACGTAGGCGGTGGTTCCGTCTCTGAAGAACTCGCGGAACGCGATCCTGTTCTTCACCATAGCCTCCCACGCCCGGCGTAACCTCTTGCGCCCGAATCCAAGCTCCTTGTGGAGAGTGTAAAGCCAGTTGGCATCCACGGCACCTGCAAAGGCGGAGAGCTCGTCCATGCGCTTGTCCTCGTGCTTTTTAATGATCTTCTCCATTCGATCATCAACGGCAACGCGGGTCATAAAACCCGCCATTGCCTTCCTTGAGATCTGCGCCTTCTTCATCGGCTGTAAGTAGTTAGATCTCATTTCGCACCTCTCTTGAATATGGGATGCGAACCGTCGCGCAGAGCCCTCTCCTCGTCGCTCATCTCGTATCCGAGGGATATAAGCCAGTCGTAGAGCCCATCCAACCACGTGCATTTACTGTGCTTAGGGAAATCGTCGTAAGGATCGGTGTAGTATCTTGCGTTTCGATCGTTCTCGAAATACAGATAGATCATCGCCGGGATTGCTCTCGACGGCTTTTCTCGGAGAGCCTTGTGGAAATTCTCTTGATTCACTGTATAATCGGTGCTCGTTTTCTCCCCGATAAACTCCAGCAGCTGCTTTGAGTTAATGCTGTACATGTAAGCGGTCACTCCACACTCCAGGGCTCTCACGGCACCCAGGAGAACCAGCTCTCGATTCTTGGTATTCATCGCCACACCTTGGATAAACTGCCTGCGCAGAGTACGCGCCGCCTCGTGCATGGCCTTGAGCTGCTTCTTGGTGTCCTCGATAGCCTTCTCGCGCTCAATCTCGGCCTTGGGACGCTTGTCCTTATTATCCTTGGGCTTCTTGCGGTAGATCTCCAGTGAGCCGAAGTAATCGCGTATCGCATAGAAGAGCGCATCGCCCTGGTATTTCTTCGCCACGAGAGGCTTCTCCACGTCCGCAGTCTTCACGTCAATGTCCGCAATACGCTCATACTTGTTCGACCAGCGGTCCTCAGGCTTCATCTCTTTGGCACCGAGCGCCTTGGCCTTCTCCACGAAGGGCGGCATCTTCTCAGCTATAAGCTCCTCTCGGATTGCAATCTCAACCGCGCTGTTAAAGTTCGCCGTGCCGATCTTGGCAAGCACCTCGTTCCTCTTCTTGAGGCTCTTGATCTTGGAAAGCTTGTCGAAGTCCTCCATAGTTACCTGTCTTGAGGAAACCTCCTTGAGCGTCTTCTCGTTCAGCTTCGCCATCTCAAGGCGGTGCTTGACCGTCTTCTTTGAAAAGCCCGTCTTCTCGGCAATACCCTCGACCGTGTCGCCGAAGTCTATCATCAGCTGGAATCCCTTGGCCTGCTCATAGGCTGTCAGATCCACGCGCTGCATGTTCTCCAAGAGCATCGTCGCAAGCTGCTCGCGCTCAGACATCTCCACGATCACGCAGGGCACCTCGGTGAGGCCCGCAAGCTTGGCGGCAGCAAGACGTCTGTGTCCGATAATAACCGTGTAACGCCCGGCACCGTTGAACTTCGGATTCACCTTCGATTTGAACGGCACCACCGTCAAATTTTGCATAATACCCTTCACCTTAATGCTCTCCGCAAGCTCCGTAAGATCTCCGAGCTCCTTTCTCGGATTATCCTGATGCGGGAATATCGAGTCCACGGAGAGGTACACAAGCCCGCTCTCCTCCGGCGCACCCTCGCCGTACATAGCCTTTAAATCATTTAATACTGTGTTTTCCATCTTTCTTTCTACCTTTCTGTTTTATTTTTTCCTGGCCGATCCCTTTTCATATCCGTATTTTGTCAGCCAATAAAGCTTGCGCACCTCGTCGTATGCGAAGTAGTCCTCGTCGGTCTCAAAGCCCTGGTCATAGATTTTTGTAACTACCATCTCACGCCCCCCCGAGCGGAATACACAACGTCGCCCACGCAGAGGAGCTTTTTAATCTGGTTGCTCATTATCTTTGCCCTCCTCTCCGGTAACACCAATAGCAATCCCCAAGGCCACTCCGCAAAGGCCGCCCACGGTGAATGCCACCGCAACCAATAATATCATTGTTTCCATTCTGTCAGCTCCTCCCCATCTTTGATCTGCGCCGCCATTACCCTCTCACCCCTTGCTATGGCATCGGCGATGAATTCGTCGGAATCGAAGGTCTTGAATGAGCTCACGGCTTCCTTATTTTTCTCACGCACACGCGCGCCCTCGATAGAAGAATAATTTACTTTACTTTTCTTTACTTTACTTTGCGGATTATTGTCAACATTTACCGCGTTATTGTCAACATTAACTGAGTTATTGCTATCAAAAACCCAGTTAGAAGGCGCAGGAATAAGAAGGTAGCGCCGATCAGCTTCAATGAATGTTCTTCTTGCGGTAGCCTCGGCAAACCTCTTTTGGATGCCATCAGACGTCAAAATACCGTACTTATCGAACATTCGCTGATCGAATATACCCCTCTTCAAGCAGATGCGTACTACTTCCTGCACAACGTTGGCACCAACCTTGTTTTCATCGGCAAACACCAACGCCACGTCTCGCCCCCATTCGGTATAATAACCCCTGTCGGAATAGATCTTCTGCCACAATTTAATAACCACGGCATATCCGACAAGACCGAATTCTGCTTGTATTAACTTCATGTTGTCCTTCATATGACAATCAAGCGGAAAATAGTCAACCCCCTGCCTTGGCGGTCTTGCCATTTTCTCACCTCTTATTTTTATTTGACCTCACCGGTCTCTGTGTTGACCTCGCTGTACTCGGCTTCGTAAACGATCTCGTTGTTGACCTCGTACATGTCCTCTGATATAGAACTCTTGATACTCTCGTCCTGAACGACAGCGCGGACGAAATCCGACTTAAGCGGAGCGTACTTCAACACGCGCTTAAGCACCGTCTTCTTGGCCATTTCCTCAAATGCAGTTTTCCAAGGAGAATAGTCGGAATGGAACGCCTTGCTGTACTTTGCCGCGTGTATCTTGACGTCCTCGATGCTCATAACCTCGAAGCCGTAACCGCCGCTTTTGGTCTTAAACATAGCGTAAACGATCACGGGCGCGCCGCGATCTACACGTGCCGGCTTGTGATGAAGCTTAGGATCAAGACCGTATTCCCACTCAAATTCGTCGTTCTGGTAAACAACGTGTGCCTGTACAAGCTCTACCTCTCCCGATCTGTACGCTAGATCTATAAGACCCTTGTATCCAAGCTGGAACTGTGCCTCAAGCACTCCCTTGTTCTTGTAAGGAAGGATATATGCCTGGCCAAGAGGAGTGTTCGGCTCAACGCCGAGCTGCGCCGCGCACATCATCGCGCCGAGAAAGCTCTGAGGTGTGCATTGCGAGAGCTGCGGATTGACCGAGATCGCACTGAGCACCATTCGCGTGAAGCGCTCCGGTGTAATTACCGAAGGAAGAGCCTTTGCGATCTCTCCCTGCATTGCCTTTATGTACTGCTGCATTGTTTTCTTTTCTCCGCCCGTCTGGGCTACCTGATTCTGTATTGTGTTTGCCATGATTGTATGTCCTCCAAATTAAATATCGTTTCTTGTAACCTTGAACGTCCTATATGTTGACGTCTTGTAATACCCGCTAATATCAATATCAGAGTGATCGCGGGCGAATGCCTGTGCATCGAATGTTGATCTCGTTGCCGGTGCCCAGCTTACACTGTATCCCGTGCCCTCTCCCCTTGAGGAGTTGCCAAGGCACGCCTTGAGTCTGTTAGCGCAACCGTCCTGCAGCTTCTTGAGCTCCTTTATCTGCTCACCGAGAGCCACGTACTGCGCAAGCTCCGACTCATAGCCGAAGAGCGATACGTCGCCTGCGGCATCCTCACCGGGATACACCGCGCTTATCGCCTCTGTGGTCGATTTTTCGCCGTCTGCGGGCGGAGGCGTCTTCTTTTGGACCAACTCCCAGAACTCCGCCTCAGAACGCATCAGAGCGGAAATTTCAGCCTCGTCGCGCTCAATGGTGAATACCTTGAGCTCCTTGCCGAGAATAAGGACTGCGAGATACCAACGCTTAGCTCCGGTCACCGCCATGTAGTGCATACACTGACAATAATAGCTCGCGGGATATTCGCCGTTCTTGAATCGCTTTAGGTTGAGTGTTGTGGTCGTCTTGATCTCAAGTCCCGCGTCCTTTCCCACGATCATGCGATCCACGTTGGCGTGGGCAAATGGGTATTCGGGATTGATTATAATGTTGTTCTCGCGGCGGACCTTCTTGCCCGTCTCCTCGCAGAAACGCTTTGCAACGTAGTCCTCAAGATCGCGGCCAAGACGCATCGCCTCGTTGTCCTCCTTGGGAGGGATCATGCCGAGCTTCTCTGCCCATACCGAGTACGGACTTGCCCAAGGATTAAGACCTACGATTGCCGCGGCATCAGAGCCGCCTATAGACTTGCGCCGATGCTCAAGCCACTCCTCGTGTGGCATTGTCTTGGTCGATATCTTTATAAGATTCTTATACATCCGGCACCTCCGGGAGCTCTGCCCAATGCGTTACGCGGTAGAAGATCTCCTCGCCCTCGTGCTCCGCATACCATACGCACTCGTCGGCGTCATAGTTGAGAACGGTAGGCTTGTCCGCGCCCTCGATCATTACTTTGTACTCGTCAGATACCAAGGGCAGCTCGTACTTAATATCGCACCACTCGATAGCAGCCGCCGCAGGCATCTTGTCAATGATCTTGTGCAGCTCTACGTTAAATTCGTTGATATCTACAAGGCAAATCCCCTTGTCAATTAGCTTCTTAAGAAACTTCTTTACCACCTTTGAGAGTTTGTCCGAATTTATGTATTTCTTTTCGTTGATCATAAACCCTAAATCCCCTCTCCCTCTACGTCTATGGTTACACCTTTGCTTCTGATCGCCTCGATAAACTCCTTGAATAGCCCCACGGGAGCCTCCTGTTTGTAGAAGGTTTTGAATTCCTCGTATAAATCATTTTCCAGCTCGTCGCAAGCGTCCTGAGTAGCCGCCAGGCATGCAAAGTGCGCTGCGATTGTTCCCTCTCCGGTGCTCAACGTGCTTGCTACCACGTCCTCGCCGTCAATGCCGGCAACGGCACCGCAAACACAGTCGCATTCTTTGTGGCAGATGGTGTTTCCCGTAGCAATTTCTTTTATAATAAGCTCGTATTTCATTGTTAAGCCACCTTTCTGACGATCAGAAGCAGCTCGCCGTCCTCGTATTCGTATACGCTCTCGTATCCGTGTTCCTTGATTGCACGTCTTGCGGCCATAATGAACTCGCGTTCGTTAACCATGCCTGAGAAAAAACTGAGGATTATCTGCTTAAGTCCTGCCTTCTCCATATCGTCGATATCTTGTCCTATGCGCTCTACTTCGCGCTCAATATCAAATTTGTTTTCCATTTTTTAAAATTCCTTTCAAATGTACTTGATTTTGTTCTCCGAA
Source organism: Eubacteriales bacterium (assembly GCA_045602385.1). GTDB lineage: Bacteria > Bacillota > Clostridia > Oscillospirales > CAG-272 > SVTX01. The sequence continues at coordinate 28,424 of JAZSBL010000027.1, forward strand.
AGGTGTATAATTATCTTGCTGGGGATAATTACATCTCCCTTTCTACCGGACGGATCTTGGGCCAACAAGATTCGTCCTTTTCTTATTCTGAAACCTTGAATCGAAGAAGCAGGCAATGCTCGCAGAGCCAGTCTCCATCCGCTTCATAAAGCTCGTCGGAAGCGATCTCATCACCGCAATCCGCGCAGATGTATTCATCCGCGTCACCCTGGCAAGCCATGCACCCGGTGCAAGCTCCGCCGTGAATACACGCCGAATAACTCAACTGTCTTATCCTCCTTTCAGGTCAAATACCGAAAGCTCCTTCTTCTCTCTCCGCGTGTCCGTCGTGTGAAGCGGCATGTGCGGATAAAGAGTTGCCTTGTTGCCTCGTATGTAGCACTTGAATAAGTACGTCGGAGATCCGTTTGTGTATTCCCGGACGAAATAACAATGCCACCGCTCATCATATCCCTCAAGCACGTACGTTACGTTGTCTGATCTCATAATCTCACCTTCCGGGAGTCAACAAGATTTTCCCAGTAGATCACCTCGGAGGGCAGGACCTTCCCCTCTCCAAGCTTCCCACCGCCGCAGACTGAGCGTATGCCGCGGATGATACTGCGCGCCTTCCCGATGCCAACGCCGTAGCGCGCCATGATATCCTCGTATGTAAGGGCGACTCTGCCCTGCTCGCGAAATTCGCGGATCTGTATGTCAAGAGACGTCATGCGATCTACCGACTCCGCGGCAAGCTGTTCCTTGTAGCTCATAGTTACCTCCCCTTGTAAAAGCTCTCGTATTCATCAATGATACGAAGACAGCACCATATCAGACGTTGTGTCTTGGGGCCAAGTGCCCTCTTGCCGTCAAGTATCTCCGAGAACTGTGATTTTTTGACCTGAATACCCCAATCCCTGTCAAGACGGAATATCAGCCATTTTTGTGTTAACCTGTTGCGCTCCAGGCGCTCCCGTACTGCTGCGGCATCGTCTGTTGTAATAAGCTCGTAGGCCGCATCTCTTTTAGGCTTTGACATTATAAAAGCCCTCCCTTCTTATTAAGAATTTGTCGCGCGGGCATTCCAAAGCTCCGCCGCTTTTTTTGCTGCCTGCTCGGCGGTGTATCTTGTGCTCTCGTCAAGGCCGATCGCCGTCATCCTCGGATGATTCACAAGGACCAGCTTACCGTGCACGCCGCACTCGGCACACTCCACGTGATACCCGCGGTCGAGGTATACCCTTCTTTCCTTGATCTCGGCATCACCCCCGCAAAAGGGGCATCCTTTTAATTTTGGCATGTTTCCTCCTCTCTTTAATAACGTGTGTGTTAGTCCTTTACCAGCTCGGCGACCGATACGCCCAGCTCCTTGGCGATCCTGCCGAGAATCGCAAGGCTCGGATCCTTGAGCCCGCGGACGAAATAAGATATCGCCTGCTCGCTCACACCGACAGCCTCGGCGACCGCCTTCTGCTCAATGCCCTTTTCGCGGAGGATCTCCGCCATTCTCTCATGGTTGAACATATATTCTCCTTTCTTTTGTACTTGACAAACGCTATATCTTGTGGTAAAATAAACCGCGTTTATAGTTTTTTGTGAAAAAATGTTGACATTTTTATATAATTGACATATAATAAAAGTGAAATAAAATTAACGAAAGAGAGGGCAAGTATGGAACAGCTTAAAAGTTTAAATCTCAATGCTTTAGAGAAAAGAATAACTAAAACCGTAACCACACGCGAAGCGCTGCGAGATGTTACCCCGTTTTCATTTAAGAACGACCCTCCCAAAATCATCGTAAAGAAGGACCCCAAGAATGTGTAAGAAGAGCGACATTATATTAGTTGACCATTATGTTTCTCAAGGACATAATGTTGGCAGGCATCCTTTTGTTGTCATCGAGGATAATGGCGGCGAAATACGCGGAGTCCCCTTCGATATGATCGGAAATGCAATATCTTCTTTCAAATCCGAGGAGCAAAAGGCAAGAAAGCTGCGATATCCGGGCAATTTCCCTATCACCGCGGAAGAACAAGACGTTCCGCACGGTAGGCCGTTGGACGGATACATAAAAGCGGATCAGCTATATTATTTCAAAAAGGACAAGCTTTCGTACCGTGTCATCGGCTGCGTAGATTATGAAACCTTTAATGAGTTGATCGAATTTATCAAAAACGGCGACTTCCCGATAGAGGCAATAACCGACAATTTGTAATTTCTTACCACTCGTTTTTTAGCGAGTGGTATTTTTTACACTTGACAATCTCACCCGTTTGTGATAAAATCAACTCGGTGAACCTTACGCAACCATTATAGTACAACTCGTTGAACTTGTCAAGGGATTTTGTTCAACTTTTTGAATTTTGTGGATGTTTCACAAGGGACTATTGTCCAACTTGTTGTATTTTGACGAAAAAGAAAAAGCCCCCGAAGGAGCAAAAAAGTCCATAGGCTCGGCGGTTCCCGGATGGTGGGAGCGCTTACTGCTATGGACTGATTTAACTATTTTTTCTTCTCTTTCAACGCTTCTCTTATCTTTGAATCGTTTACTTGCATGTTTTTAACGAGTTCTATCATGTGCTCATCCTCATTTGTTGGGAACAAGTGCTGTGCAATGATCTTGGGTAATATGATGATCGCGGATATTATTCCTATAACACTGCATGCCAGTGCAGAAAGATCTATCGCAAGATTAGACTGCTCCTTCAACACTATAATTAACGTAATTGCTATTGGAAATCCTACCAACGCAATTAAAATCAGCATTGTGGCGGCGAAGAAAATACATTTGTACACTTTATTCCAAGCGGTTTTACTTCGGCTTGAACTAATATACTCGCCGAGAAGCGAAGTGTATAACTTATCTCTTTTATCATATTCCGCAAGTTCTTCTTTGTACTGTTTATCAGAAGAAACCAATAGAGATTGATCCGCTATTATTGCTACTGTTCCGTTGTCGGTCGCATCATCTTCTATGTCATTGAAATCATCGTCTATGTCTTCTAAAATTTGAGATGCAATTTTATCAATGTTTTTTTCTGCCATTTGGTACCTCTCTTATGATATGATACCATATTGGGCAAGACGAACTTGAGCTGCGTCGCGGGAAACGGCGAATTCTCTTGAAATGTAATTCACCTTAACGGGAAGCGGCAATTGCTTGTGGTCTCCCAATCTTTCCAGCGCGTCCTTGAGGAGATCGTCAGGCATCAATACGTAAGAAGCGAATATATTGGCTTCGCTCTCTGTTTGGTCGTGCTGTCCTGCATCTCTGTGAGCATATAAGGCCTGCCCGGGCTCTTTGTGAAGAATAAAGTGGGCTAATTCATGCGCAATGGTAAAGCGTCTTCTTTGAGGACTGTCCATTAAATTTATCATTATAAAGTTACCGGAATTATATCGGTCAAACTTGTCTGATCCCACAACGATGCATCCCGAAACGTTGCTAGGCAAATATTTCTCATATACTTTTAGCCCAAATTTGTCGCATAAGTTGATAATTTCAACAGGATAATAGTTAACGTTGTTTTCTTTGCAAAACGCCTTTGCCCTGGCAATAACATCATTTTTGTTCATTAAGCTCACTCCTTTCCAATTACATTATACACCATATCCAATAAAAAATCAACCCCAAATTTATAAATCAACATATTCCTATATTTCAGAAAGGAGAATTTTATGTTTTGGAATAATTTTGTAAACCTATGCAATAATAAAGGAAAATCCCCGACAGCTGTTATATCGGAACTTGGAATATCCCGAGGATCAGTAACACATTGGCGAACGGGAAAGGTTCCGCATCACAATACTCTTTTAAAAATAGCCGACCACTTCAACGTCACCGTCGATTACCTCTTAGGAAAAGAAAACGCGCCCGACGTAAAGTCGAACGCGATCATATTGGACCCTGCCAAAACGAGAATGATCCCCGTCTACGAATCCGTTAGTGCCGGCTTTGGCACCGTTGCGCAAAACCTCATATTAGAATATATGCCCATATACATACACTCCGATCTTGAAGCAAGCGAGACCATCTGCATTAAAGTAACCGGCGACAGCATGTCCCCGGAGATAGACAACGGCGATATAATACAGGTGCATAAAACCTCTGCCGTGGATAGCGGCGACATAGCGGTCGTGCTTGTTGACGGCGAGGAGGCACTTGTCAAAAAGATAGTGTACGACGAGAGCTGCATGGAGTTGCACTCCATAAACCCCGCGTACCCCACCGTCAGATTTTGCGGCGCGGATCTCATGCGCGTTCAGATCCTCGGAGTGGTAAAGAATACGCTCAGAGACCCGAAAACGCATCGCCCCACCCCTGAGCTTGACGATGATATCGCAAGGCTCTCGGAGGACCTTACGAACGACGAGCGCGCCGAGGTGGAGAGGTTTATAGCCTACCTTAAAAGTAAAAGACAATAAAAAAGCCGTCCCAAGGACGGCTAAAATATTAAAGCTGGTAACATTACTTCGCGTCGGCCTTGTCAATGGCCTCTTTCCGCTTTTCCTTTATATCAAGGATAAAGCTGCATAAACAGAGCTTCTCACTCTCGGTGAGATCTTCAATCAATTTTGTAATGTCAAATGTATCAGTTTTCATAAATATATCCTCACTTGTTTTTTCAAAAATTAGTGTAAGAAAGGAGATCATATGCCCTCTTACGAACAGAATAAAAACAGTAAGCTTTGGTCGGTACGCTTCAGAGAAATAGACAGGCTCGGCGAAACTCACCAAAAGCGCCTGTCGGGCTTTCCCACCAAGAAGGCGGCGCAGTACGGATACCAGGACTACCTCGCCGCAAAGGCGGAGGAAGAGGCCGCCAGAGTCGATGAGTCCCCGGAGGATCCGGGAGACATGTATTTTGAGACTCTTGTAAATCTTTATTTTAGATACGAGCAAGGACGCGTCAAAAACTCCACGTATTACGATCTGGAGAGCAAGATAAGCAAGAGGATACTTCCGACGTTTAAGGGGCTTAAAATCAAGGAAATCAAGCCCATAGACGTGCTGGAGTGGCAGAACGTGCTCCTGCAGGAGCTGTCAACCACGTACGTATCGCACTTGGTAGGGTTGCTCACCGCTATATATCGCTACGGCGAAAAATACCACGATATAACAAACGTAATGACGAAGGTGGATAAGCCCAGGAACACCGAGCCCAAACGGGAGATGGAGATCTGGAGCCCGGAGGAGTTCTCGCGCTTTATTGATAGCGCCGAGGATCCTACGTATAAAATGTTCTTCATTACTCTGTATCTCACCGGCTGTCGCCGCGGCGAAGCTACCGCCCTTACCTGGAGCGACGTCGATCTGAAGAAGTCGAAAATCAAGATTTCAAAGAGCGTAACCAAGAAAAGCTCAACGGCGGCATGGGAGCTGACCACGCCGAAAAATGCAAGCAGTAACCGCACGATAGCAATTCCGCCATCGCTGTGCAAAATGCTTGCCGATTATAAGAAGCAGCAGCTGAAGAGCGAGCCCGATGCGCGGTTTATCTTCGGTGCATCACGCCCCATGCCGGAGAGAACTACCGACAGGTATTTTGAAGCCACCTGCGAGAGATCCGGGGTAAAGAAGATAAGAATACACGATCTGCGACACTCATGCGCGAGCCTGCTCTTGTCTAAGGGCGTTTCGATAGTCGCAGTGTCCCGTCAGCTCGGACACGCCAACGTAACGCAAACGCTCAACACCTACGCTCACCTGATGCCCGATGATCAGAGTAAAACGGTCTCGGAGCTTGAGGAAGTTGGCGCCGCACTGCTCTGATGTACAACTAAAAAACAAAAATCCGTCGATTTCCCGACGGATTTTTTTGTTGTACGTTTTTTAGCGATCGGGCGAAAATACACTAAGGCCCGTCGCCGTCCTCGCGTGTCTTTGCCGGCTTGCAGCCTTCAATGTCGCCTAAATCGATCTTGAGCGCGGCGGCGATCCTGACAAAGCTTGATAGCTTTGGAATCGAATCCCCAAGCTCAATCTGAGATAGCCCGCGTTCTGAAATACCGCATAGCTCGGCAGCTTCGGCAATAGTCAAGCCGCACCGCTGCCTTTTTTCTCGAATCAGAGCTCCAATGTTGCGCATAGACAAACCCCCCCTTTCAAAATTATTATTTGAAGAGGATTTTTCTGTATTTAGCTCGCGCAACTCGCCTTGGCGCATTCCTGCCTCCGATTTAATGAACAATAGTTCACATAAAAGGGGCAAAAAATAGGCACAAAATTAGGCACAAAATTTTGACGCCAACCGTATTTTAACATACATCAAGCGACATTTGCTGTCAATCTTGCACAATCTTGTTTAACAATTTTGGTTACAATAAACAAAAAATCACAGGTTTTCACCTGTGATTTCCCATTGGCGGAGAAGGAGAGATTCGAACTCTCGAACCGCTTTTGACGGTTACACGATTTCCAATCGTGCGCGCTCGACCAGCTACGCGACTTCTCCGTATTTGTTCGGCTTATAATTTTTCAGTTTTATCAGCGACTCAAATATAATATCACAAAATCTTGTCGTTGTCAAGGCTTTTTTGAAAAATATTTTCTTTTTTATTAATTTCGCTCTTGACAAATACCCCCTCGGGGTATATAATCAAATCAGTAAATATAAATATGACACTTGGGGGCAAGTATTATATGGAAAACTGTTGCATGAAGACAAAAATGCGATCCGATGAGGAAAAGAAGGCGCTTATTAACCGTCTCAGTCGCATTGAAGGGCAGATCCGTGGGATTCGCGGAATGGTTGAAAAGGACGCGTATTGCGCCGATGTTCTCACTCAGGTCTCTGCTGTCTCTGCGGCGCTTGGCAGCTTTAACAAGGAGCTATTGGCGAATCACATCCGCACCTGCGTTTCTGACGATATTGCAAACGGTAGCGGTGAGAAGGTCGATGAGCTTATAGAATTATTGGCAAAGCTTCTTAAATAAAATTCGGCAGGTAGGATAACAGCGTGAAAGTTACTTCCATCTGGTAGTAAAATTTACTTTTTCACGCGCAAATTTTGCCTTGACGGCAAAATTCATCGATTACTATTTGTGCCGCCACGGGGTTCCCAGAAGTGATTTTGGGGGCTCCCGCATGCGGCGGAATGGAGATTGTTATGAGAAAATACAAGGTTACGGGTATGAGCTGTGCGGCCTGCTCTGCCCGTGTTGAAAAGGCTGTTTCGGCGGTCGATGGCGTTAGC